>DASPNB010000689.1:0-3641 GCA_035626755.1 Flavipsychrobacter sp. | reverse complement strand
TTAGTTGTCCCTGGCTATAAGTCCCCTGCCAAGGGATTTAGGGGTCAGCTCCCTCCGGGGGCACGGCTGAGCGGGCTATTACCTCCACAGCGCCGACTTCCCCCTTTGGTCGCCATTGCCCTTGCCTAAGGGGCGTTTCGGCCCTCCTGAACGATTGTAGTGGGGACAGGAGTCGAACCTGTAAGATTCTTGCCTTCTTTGTCTCCCGTATGCCTACTTTACGAGTATTTTCAGCATAGTCGGACAATCCCTCGTGCTCAGCGTTTACCATTCCGCCACCCCACTAAAAAAGCAAGGCACGTGCGTCAAAACGCTCGCGCCTCTTGGTCACGTGTCAACCCTTTAACCCATGCATTTGCGATTCCGCGTGTTTACGCAGCTCTGCCGTATCTGCTTCCACGTACGGGATAACTTTTTTGTCGTTCACAGCTTCGATGCCCCTGGCTATACCTGCCCGTTTCATACCGGTTATAGCAGCTATTTCCTGCTCCGAAAAGCCCCATAGCTTCATATACCAGAACCACAGATGGCGGGTATAAGGTGCCGGTACCTCCCTGCTGTCAGACAAAGCCTGCTCAGCTCCGCACCCGGTAATGCTGCATACCAGCGTCAGCCCGTTCATGAAACGTTCGTTGGGCATCAGGCCATGTTGAGCAAACAGGTTGCGTATATAGTAGTGCTGAGTCATGAATAGTTCTCCCATTATTCAATAGCAGTTTTAAGCATCTACGTTTGTTCCCTGCAACGTGTCTATATCGTTTTGCCGGTCCGTCTGGCTGGTTTCCAGTGCTGTTTTAATAGCCTGGTACCAAGTGTTGTTGGCGGTGTTGATGGCCGTTACCAATGCGCTGTCTGCCAGTGCGCTACGACTGTTCTTCAAGGCTGTGAAAATGTTCTCCATATCCGCCTCCGTTACCGGGCTCGGGTCCTCCCCCGGGAAACGGGCCAATAAATTTGTAGCCTGCGCAAGCGCTGATTGGTCCTCCTGCAGTTCCTGCAATTCTGCTTCATTCATTGTACTTTATTTTTTATGGTTAGAAAATGATGGAATACGTAATATTTCATACTGCTCTTTATCAGCTCGCTCGGCCAGTACCGTCAGCGAACCGTCTCCTCCGTTATCTACCAGGTGTATGGCTTCATCAAGTACTGTCCGTGTAGTAACCGCGGCAATGAGGTCGCTCAGCATCTGTTTGGTCAGCGTTATATGGTTGAAGCTCCCCTCAAATTCAACGGCCATTTCCTGGCTGATTGGGAATTCCTTAAGTGATATGGCCAGGTTGCTGGCAAGAATATCGCCACCTAGCTTTTTATCCAGCGTGTCGAACGCCATGGATATCGCATTAATTAGTATGGCGCAGGCTATCTTTTCTTCAACGGATATATACCGGCTGTTGTATAGCTGCTCTACTTGCGTATTCATGCGGCTTATAATGTCTACAGCTTTTCTCTGGTTTACACTCATCAGAACATGGTTTGTTGTTGGAAAATGGTTAATCCGGCCTTTATGGTTTCTTTTTCTATAAGCTTCTTGAAGGTCTCGTCATTGCGTCTCAGGAAGCGGAAGGTACTGACGGTGACAACCGCCATCCTGGTGATGTTCTTTCTTGCTATGTATTGTTCAAAGCCCTCGAGGCCTTCTGCGGTCAGGAATATGACCTCCTTCACAAAGCAAACGTTCCCGGACCAGGTGCATACGCACTCTATTTGCCCCAATTGGCCATACTCTGTACACTCGGCATTATATTTCCCTTGTACAATCAAGGGTTCTTTCCCGGCCGGCTGAACATGTAAAAAGAACTTGTTCGTCAGCTTTAGAGGATTGTTGCTAGTAAGTGTTAGGCTCATTGTATGTCAAAAAAGTTGTCAAAAATTATCAAATAAATTGCTCGTACATCTGCTTTAACCGGCGGCTGATCGTTCTGCTGGCCTTCCTGTATTTGTTGAAGTTATCCTGCCCTAGCTCCCTTGCAGTTGTTAATATTTTGATAAGCTTGTCAACATCTTTTAGTCTGCCCCGGAAAGCGTTGCGAACTGTGTCTACGCTGCATTCTGGGTTAATTTCAGATATTTTTTCTATATAGTCCTTTGGTAGAAAGGGGGCTATATTTGACAAACATTTTGATAGTACCTCGACTTGTGTCATGCTTTTCTCCTATATTGCCTTTTAATGACCTTAAAACGGTCAATATATACCGCTATTTAGTCAACGAAACGAAGGTAGGAATTAAAATCAGAAAAGCAAATTAATTGTCAAAAAAGTTGTCAAACATGCCAGGAGCGGCAAAAAGAGTTAAAAAGACGGTAGTATACGATGAGTTTACGAAAAGGTTGGTGAATGTATTCAATACACTGGCAATCCTGCCGGCCTTTAAGTTCGTGAAGGACTTTACAGACCTTATCGACTATGAACTGCACAATTGGGCCCATGTGCGTAACCGGTACAGGAACTTTCCAAAGAAGCGGCACGATGCGGTGATCAACATTCTCGAAAGGGAGTACGGCGTCAATCCATTATATCTTAGGGAGATATCTGACAAAATGTTTATCCGTAAACCCAAAAAGCTGGACGTCGAAGGTCCTACAGATTATCTCCTCCTCGATTTTAAGAATAAGCAGCAAAAGCTGGGCGTCCTTGGAGAGCTGCAGGAAACAAAGGATATCAACCAGCAACTGGTGGAGCAGCTCCGGGTATTGCAGGAGCAAAACGCTGAATACAAGCGGCTGCTGGAGAAGGAGCAGTCGGCGGCAAAGAAACCGGCACGAAAGAAACGGTAACACATGACCTACCTCGGTGAAGAGCGGTTTAAGTAGTTGACAGGCTGTTTTTGTTACTTTTTGCAGCCCATGTAAAAAGTAAATTTTCCAGCCTGTAACTTTATACAAAACAAAAAAATAATGGACAAAGAAAATTTTAACGAAATAATCAGTCGGTTACGCCTGTATTTTAAGGAGAGGAATAGCCGGTATTCCAAGGGGATAATACAAACCGGGCATAATACAGCACTGAGAAAGGATATACAAAAACTATTCCCCAAAATGTCAGAAGATAATTTCAGGATGGCTATGCTCTATTTGCAGCAACAGGGGATTATAACTAACAACAATTGGTGTGAGATATATTTTACAGAACACATATACAACCCGAAGCAGAGCATCTTAGATAAGTAAACGCACCAACAAAACCGCCCCCGTTAGGGGGCGATTTTTTTTATATTTCTATTGATTGTTGGTCTATAACGTTCAACAGCCATCCGTTTACAAAGCTGCAACAACTTCGCATAGCCTTTGGCGCTACCAATGTTACTCCTTTATCAACCTTCAAAAATTCCTCGTATTTCGGCGGTAAGGCTTGCTGAAATGCCATAGGGTACACATTCAGTTTGTTAATGTTCCTGTCCTCGTCCGTCCGTTCATCCATCACAAAGAACATCACTTCGGGGTCTTGCGCCAGGTCGCCGTTAATTTCAAAGTAATGCGCCAGGCTGATGCAATAACCTTTGCCGATACTGCAGTTAAACTCATCCAAATATTTTTCAGCAACAAACTCGTGATATACATCGGGCTCTTTGTCCAGTTTCAGGTAACCACCCTCACCCATTAGGGCGAGGATGGTTGAAAATATTTCCTTAGCTTTTTTG
>DASPNB010000688.1:0-5128 GCA_035626755.1 Flavipsychrobacter sp. | reverse complement strand
AGAAGCCCGGCGGACTGGACCAGACTTACCCCTTTATTCCGCACCCGGCCTATTACTGGCTTACAGGTCGCAGGAGGGAGAGCGAGGTTGTGTGCTATAGCAAAAACGATGGCTGGGTGGAGTTTCAGAAAGAAGTGGGTGAGGATGAAGCTGTATGGGAAGGGGAGAGGACTGACCTGCTGGTGGATGACAAAGGTAAGCAGATAAGAGAACTGGAATCGTTTCTTAGTGCTAATAAATTCTCTAATGTTTATAAACTGGGGCAGTCGAACAGCTCTATAGAAGGGAAGGCCTTCGAGTTTCGCACAGCTATGGATAAAGTACGGAGGAGAAAAGACGCCGCTGAAGTAAGGCTGATAGAAAGCCTGGCCCGGATAGCAAAAGCAGGCTATGACAGGCTGGAAAAAGTAATAAAGGCCGGAGTGAGTGAAAAAGAGATACAGATCGCTTTTGAGCAGGAAATCTTTCTGAGAGGAGCGCATGGTGTTCCTTATGACTCAATAGTAGGAAGCGGTGCTAACTCGGCTATCCTGCATGCGTTGCCTACTGATAAGAAAGTGCAGGAGAACGAATTTGTGCTGATAGATGCAGGGGTTGCTATTTATAACTACTGCGTAGATATTACCAGGGTTTATCCATCGTCAAAATTGTCGGACCAACACCATAGCTTATATCAACTGGTAGCGAAAGCACACAAAGAGTGCATGGCTATGTCAAGACCCGGGGTAATGTGGCGGGATGTGCATATGCATGCTGCTAAGGTAATGACGGAGGGGCTGGTAGATTTTGGTGTTTTAAAAGGAGGTATTGATAGCCTGATGGAAAAGGAAGTGATAAGCGTGTTCTTTCCGCATGGATTGGGACACTTGGTTGGGCTACATGTACGAGATACTGGGCAGGAAGAGAACTTGAAGCCAAAAACATATGCAGGGGCAAGGCTCCGTGTAGATATAGAGTTGGAAGAAGATCACCTGATAACAGTAGAACCGGGATGCTATTTTATTTCAGCCTTGCTGGATAGCAGCAAAACGCGCGACAAGTATAGGGAGGAGATAAATTGGGCAGAAGTGGAGAAATGGAAGGGTATAGGCGGAGTACGGATAGAGGATAATATCCTGATAACCGCTGATGGCAACAGGAATCTTACAAAAGATATACCGAAGAGTGGTTGGAGCTAGTGCTTAGCTCTGCGCTTCAAGACGCCTCCGGCTGCTTCTTTAATTGTGCTGGTGAAGATGAAGGCTTTAGGGTCGGTGTCGTGAACAAGATCTTTTAGTCTTCTTACTTCGAGGCGGGTGATAACAGTAAAAATGATGTCAACAGGATGACTGATGTCGAAGGTGTCCTTCAGAAAACCTCTTTCTCCTTTATAGACTGTGATGCCACGGCCAAGTTGCATTACAAGCTTTTCTTTAATTTCTTCACTCCTGGCTGAAATGATAGTAACACCTGTATACTCTTCCAGGCCCTCTACGACAAAGTCGATCATTTTGGACGCTACAAAATAGGTAAGTATAGAATAGAATGCTGTTTCCAGATTCAGGTAGATAGCAGCAACCAGGAAGATGATGATATTAATGCCGAGTATTATTTCGCTGACACGAAAACTGCTGCGCTTGCCGGTATAAAGCGCAAGTATCTCGATGCCATCGAGGGCACAGCCGCCGCGCATAGAGAGGCCAATACCAATACCCATAAAGAAGCCGCCGAAAATGGAGCAGATCAACTTATCGTGAGAAACGATGGGATAATCAATGAAAGTGAGACATAGTGCGAGGCCTATTACCGCTGCAAACGTTTTGATAGCAAAGGTTCTATTGACCTGGTAGGCACCCATAATAACAAAGGGTATGCTTGCCAGCACGATGATGTAAGCAAGTGGTATGTGATAGATCTCGTGAAAGAGCAGGGAAATACCAGTTACACCACCATCGAGAAAGCCATTGGGGACCAGTAAAGCTTTAAGTGCAAATCCGCAACTGAGAATTCCAAGTGAAGTGTATAAAAGGTCTTTTAAGCTCTCTTTAATATTCAAACTCGTCATTAGTCTTTTAGCTGATCTTAGATTTTATTAACTCCAGGTGCTGTTCTTTCTTTGCCTTCCTGTTCTTTATTGCGGTTTTAGTGAAGTAATGGTGTTTTTCTAAAAAAGTAACCTGCAATTTGTTCCAGTCGTTTTCGGAATCAATGATACCATACATGCTTAACTCAGCAAAGAGTTTATCGCCGATAACAAAAAAATCGTCTCTACCCAGGTAGTCGAGATCTGCGTCACAAATTATTTCTTCCAGATGATTTTTAGGAGACTGAGGAATTTTTGTGGCCATGATCATGCCCCTGATCACTTTTATTTGTTCGGGAGTATAGCCGAAGTCGGGCAAATATTTTTCTGCTATTTCAGAAGAAAGTCTTTCATGTTCTTTCTGATCTATTATAAATCCAGAATCATGAAATAAAGCTGCAGTTAATAAAAGATCCTTTTCTTCCTTTTTTATTTTTTCAGCCTTGGCTATTGCCTTAGCCGAGTCATACACATCCTTTATGTGCTCCACGCTGTGGTAGAACAGGTGCTTAGGCAGCTCTTTTTTGAGCTTGTTCATTATGAACTTCTTAGCTTCAGTGAATTGCATATGATCAGCTTATCTGTAATAAAAGTAATAATATATTTTTATTACCCGCAAGTGGGTGGGGCTGAAAATACTATCTTTCCCGTTTTTTGAAGGGTTATCGTATCCTTTAACGTCTAAATAACAAAGACACCACAACGTATGAAATATAGCCGACTGCTAGCGGTTCTTACATTTATACTTTTTGCAATAGAGGCCCGGGCACAGCCAAATATTGACTCTCTCAAGAACGTGCTTCCCAATATGAAGGAGGACACGAACAAGATTAAGGCAATGGCTGCTATTGCCATGTCGAACCGCGATATCGATCCGAAGTTGGCTATAAAGCAGGCTAACGAAGCACTGGAATTAGCTAGCCGTCTGAAATCGAAGAAAGGGCAGGCCATGGTGCATAATATCCTGGGTGTCTGCTACGGGAATACCAGCAAGTATCCCGAAGCGCTTGAACATATGTTCCGGTCGTTGAAACTAAGCGAAGAACTGAATGATGAGCCCAGAGTAGCCAAGACCCTTGGAAATATAGGCGGTGTTTACCGGGACATTAAGAACCTGGACAAGGCGATGGAGTATTATACCAAAGCTTACGAAATGTGCAAGAAGACCGGCAACACAATGGGTGTAACCAACAATCTCAGCGACATGGGGACAGTTGCAGCAGAGCGTAAGGATGTAAAGGCTGCGATGGACTATCTTAGCCGTGCATTGGAAAATGCAGAGAGTACCCGTGACAGGGAGGGTGTAGCAATAGTTCTGGGCAATATAGCGAACGTCTATTCCCAGGATAAAAATGCGGATAAGGCTGTAGAGAACTTTGAAAAGTCGCTGAGTATCAACAGGGAGCTTAACAGAATGCAAGGTGTTGTGACTAACATGATGAACCTTGCCTCATTGCACTACCAGATAGCAGTGGACAGTATTAAACCCGGCTCGAATAATTCAATCATACCTCCGGGAAAGGAAGCCAATCTTGCTAAAGCGATAGGGTATTATACTGAAGCTATCCGAATATATAAAGCGGTTTCTCATCTCGATGGATTATTCCAGGCACATAAGGGTTTGGCCAGAGCTTATTCTGCGAGCGGGGATAACAAGAAAGCATTTCAAGCCTTGGAGACATCGGTAAAACTTAACGATTCGATCCGTTCAACTGACGACAATGTAAAGCTTGCTCAACTAGGTGAGGAACGTGCAGAGCTGGAAAAGCGTCAGCAAGAGAAGCTTACGAAGCTAGCCCAAAACAAACGTCGAAATGAAGCCGCATTTTTTAGTATTGGTATAGCGTTGCTGCTTCTTGCAGTAATATTTATTGCCAGGGCAAGGCGGAGATCTGACAAACTGTTGTTGAACATCCTTCCTGCAGCGGTGGCTAAAGAATTGAAGAGCACTGGCAGCACCACTGCCAAATACTATAATGAGGTGACCGTACTTTTTACTGATTTCGTCAACTTTACGGCACTGGCGGAGCGACTGACTCCGCAGGCACTGGTGGATGAGCTGCATACTTGTTTTAAAGCCTTTGATGAGATAGTAACACGGCACAAAATAGAGAAGATAAAGACTGTGGGCGATGCTTACCTTGCCGTGTCGGGCCTGCCTGTGGCTAATCAGAAACATGCAGAAAGCGTGGTAACGGCTGCGCTGGAGATAAATGCGTTTATCAGGCAGCGTAAGGCGCAACTTGGCGAGAATGCCTTCGAAATAAGAATAGGAATAAGTAGTGGCAGCGTTGTGGCCGGTATAGTAGGGGTGAAGAAGTTTGCATATGACATATGGGGTGACACTGTGAATACCGCTGCGCGAATGGAGCAGGCGAGTGAGCCGGGGAAAATCAATATTTCAGCTGATACTTATGAACTGGTTAAGGGCAAGTTCCAATTTACTTATCGCGGCGAACACGAGGTAAAGAATAAGGGAGTGATGGAAATGTATTTTGTGGAAACTAGTGTAGCTTTGATTTGACATGATAACGCGAATTCTGTTTTCTCAGTTGTTGGTATTGATGCTTTGCGCAAACCTTGTCAACGCTCAGAAATACGAAGCTCACTTTGTGATCAGGAAAGGGCTGACCACGTATGAACTCAGAAGCGACGATTTATTACCGACCTATGTTCCTACTACAATTGGCTACTTGTATATCAGCCATGATTCCGTCATTTTTGAAGAGAGAGACTTTAGTATATACGACCATGCTATACCAAATGCGTTTCCTCCGCCGGAGTTTGTAGCAATAGATTCAATTACTACCGGAAAATTGGACGAGTTAGGGCAACAGTGGTTTGAAACTCAAAAAAAGCGGGCAGATCTAAGTAAGAAACGTTGGTTTTTCAGAGCATTCAGAATGACCTATGATGAATACATGTCCAAGAATGGAATAAAAATACCTTGGATGACCACGTACAAGGACTTCGAAAGACAATACTCCTTTTTGATCGAAGGAGATGGTGTTTTTAAATGAACTACACCTTTTTCTTCTTCTTAATGAAAATATGCGTGAAGTATAG
>DASPNB010000687.1:0-3313 GCA_035626755.1 Flavipsychrobacter sp. | reverse complement strand
CCGATTGGTTGCTACTAGTGTTTTTTTTTAAGTCGGTAGCCTGTAGCACGTAGCAGAGGCGGATAAGACACATTTCTACGTGCAATCTTTTGTTGGTAGCGTTCTTGTATTCCAACTCAGCGTCATTGATGACGTTGAGTGAAGAAATGATGAAAGACGGGGGCGCCTGATTGGCCTTTTCGTGATAGATAGGCTTGTGGTCGTTAGGTACATCGAGGAGTTTAGCCATGCGGGCATCTTTGCAAAGCAGGAGATTTCGCATGTGCTCTGCTAGGCCTTCCAGTATCACGTTGCCTTCGAAACCTTTTTCCAGCACTTCATCCAATGCCAATAGCGTTCCACTTACATCCTGGGACAACATGTGATCCGTAAGACGGAAATAAAAGTCAGCATCGAGCATGTTGAGGTGCTCCATGGTGTTGCCGTAAGTGAGCATACCGTTGGTAAAGCTCACTATACGATCGAGCATAGAAAGTGCATCGCGCATACAGCCCTCGCTCTTTTGAGCTATCACGTGGAGGGCAGCTTCCTGGGCTATAACACTCTCCTTAGTTGCAATACCGTGGAGGTGAGTGACAATATCATTGGTAGTGATGCGCTTGAAATCGAATATCTGGCAGCGGCTGAGGATGGTGGGTAATATCTTGTGCTTCTCAGTAGTGGCCAGTATAAATATGGCATAAGACGGTGGCTCTTCCAATGTCTTCAGGAAAGCGTTGAAGGCCGCGGCGCTGAGCATGTGAACCTCGTCTATGATATAGATCTTGTACTTACCTTGTTGTGGAGCGAAACGCACCTGATCGATAAGGTTACGAATGTCGTCTACAGAGTTGTTGGAGGCTGCATCAAGTTCGAAAACGTTGAAAGAAGTATTGTTCTTGAACGACTGGCAGGTAGGACAGGCACCACAGGCCTCCGTTTCAGGCGTTGGGTTCTCGCAATTGATAGTTTTGGCCAGGATACGGGCACAGGTGGTTTTACCCACCCCACGCGGTCCGCAAAACAAGTAAGCATGCGCCAGGTGCTGGTGCCTGATAGCATTCTTAAGTGTTGTAGTGATGTGTTCCTGACCTACAACGGTGTCGAAGGTCTGAGGACGGTATTTCCGGGCTGATACTATATAATTGTCGGACATGCTTTGAAGTCAAAAGTCAAAAGTCAAAAGCAAAAAGTGGCTTAGACACTGCGAACTTTGAGCAAATTAAGTGAAAAACAGAGGTTTATGGGCGGAGAGAAAAGCAATGTGGATAAGTTGTGAGGCCTTGTCAATTAGCAGTTTTTATTATCTTTAAGGCCAAAGCAAGACAAGAGTCATGAAAAAATACATTTATATCTTAGGAGCTATCAGCCTGCTGGGCGCTTCATCGTGTGAGAGAAACCAATATACCTGCCAATGCACTAATTCATTCGGTTCAAGGCAGAACCTCGTGATCTATGCTTCTAGCCTGGGTAAAGCCGAAGACAAATGTGCCCGACAGAATGGTGATGCTGACAACGGCGGATCGGTGGGTTGTCATGTGATCAACTAAGGAAATTAAGTTATAGAAAAAGAGGCTAAGCGGTGCTTAGCCTCTTTTTGCGTTTATAGATTCCTGTTATAGTTTTTGGAATTTGTGCACTACTGTACCTGAGCGTCCACTAAGAGCGAGGTAGTAAAGGCCGGCAGGGATTTGGTGGAGATTGATCTTTGTATTATGTGATAATAAACTGCCGCTTGATACGGTCTGACCGATGCAGTTGCTGATCGTGTAAGAATCGTAATCGAAACCTTTAGCTTTAACTGTGATGCTCTCTGTAGCGGGGTTGGGGTATATTTCCACATCGGAACTGTTCATGGCAATATTTTCTGTTGCCAGCCAGCAAATACCTGTGGAAGCCGTATTGGTTAGAACAACAGGATTGGTATCGAAATATATACCTACACGGTGATCTATCATATAGCCTAATGGCAGAGTATTTTTTGAGTCGATAGTATACATAAGACCACCACAACGGCCAACGTGATCGGAACTGTCTGCCAGCATGATATCAGGGAAATCGAATTTCAAAATAGTATAGGGACCGATCTCCCTGTAGCCAACAAACATATCGTGGCTGCTGAACTGAACCTTGAAACTATTCCAGTCAAGACCTGCCGGTAAGGTATCAAGCACGTAAACATTTTGTGCCGGACCATTTCCAAGGTTTTCGAATGTGATGGTGTATTCCAGGTTTGTCCCCGGAGATACACAACCCCCTGGTTTAACATATATCGCATTGGGATCGTAAGATGCCGTAATGGTATCGATTACAAACAGAGTATTGTTAGTTGGATCGGCATCGCCTGTGGTAGGAGCGACAGAAAAGTAGCTGTGCACAGTATCGCCCATATTAAGGGTACCAACCGGAGTTAAATTAACATTGATAGGTATTTCAGTGTCCGTTCCTGATGCTCCAAGGCCGGAGAGATTCCACGTAAGGACATTGCCTGCAACGCTAGTAGGAGGCGGACTGGCACTACCAGTATACTGATATTTATTGCTGTGTGTAAAAGTGTAGGTCGCGGCAGGATCGTCACACAGGGGGTTGGTAACATACATATGCACATTCTGGCCCACTGGATGTGAACAATGATAAAGGGGGTGAAGTCCAAAATCGAAGGCACTGGTGTTTGCACAATTGAAGGCAAACCAATTGACAAAAGGTTGGCCAAAGTTCAATGTATCGTCTATACTTCCGGAAAGCGGACAAGTAACTACCACATCGGGAGGGATAGAGATAACCTTGAAAGTATAAATGTCGCCGAGGTTGCCATAGGTAAAATAGAAATTACCATTCTGCACTGAGACGGTATCGATCGGCACAGAATTGAGGGCTACTTCAAGAACAACATTAAAATCTGTATAGGGTTCGTTATTATTCTTAACACAATCATTGTTCAGATCATACCAAAACCTGTTATTAGTATAGGCGCAGGAATTCGTATCCCGGGTATAAGAAAGATGCATAGTGTCGACCACGCTACTGTTTTGAAACATGGTAATGACGACAGGGTAAGTTCCCGGCCAGGGATAAGCATGATAAAATGGATAAATTCCCGAGCTGTCGGTAAAGAGGGTATCAGACGTTCCATCTCCAAAGTCAACAGCCATGTGAACATTTAAGGTAGTATCGGCGTAGATCCATATACTTGCCCAATAACACCCGCCATACATATCAACAGAGTCAATGGCCTGGGCCGAAACCTTTGCTGATGAAAACAAGCAAAAAAGACTAACGAGACAAATAAAGAGTATTTTTTTAGTCATAGGTTGAACATTTAGTAACCGAGATT
>DASPNB010000686.1:0-2262 GCA_035626755.1 Flavipsychrobacter sp. | reverse complement strand
GGTTCAGTTTCCTTGATCTGTCCCCTCCATACATCCCACTTATCTGTGGGATAGTAACGTGGCTCTCATCCACCACCAGCAAAAAATCATCAGGGAAATAATCTATCAGGCAGAAAGGCCTCGTGCCCGGCGCACGCCTGTCCAGGAAGCGGGAATAGTTTTCTATACCAGGACAGAAGCCCAGTTCCTGTATCATCTCCAGGTCGTAGCTCACGCGCTCTTTTATGCGCTGGGCTTCTATATGCTTACCAATACTTTTAAAGTATTCCGACTGTGCGTTCATCTCGTCCTGAATCTCGTGGATGATCTTCATCATCTGGTCGCGCGGGGCCATGTACAGGTTTGCCGGGAAGATCGCTGCATTCTCCATCACACCGATGCGCTTGCCGGTATCAGGTTCAAAGCTCTCTATCTCTTCTACTTCATCGCCAAAAAAAGTAATGCGGTATCCATAATCAACATAGGGCAGGTTGATGTCTACAGTATCGCCCTTCACCCGGAAACTACCACGGTTAAAATCGCCCTGGCTGCGGCTGTATAGCGAGTTGACAAGGTTATGCAGGAAGCCATTCCGGCCTACATTGTCTCCTTTCTTAAAGCGGATGATACCATTCGCATATTCTGTAGGGTTACCTATGCCATAGATACAGGAAACAGAAGCTACGACAATAATATCCCGCCGACCGCTCAACAGGTTCGATGTAGCGCGCAGTCTCAGTTTTTCCAACTCCTCATTGATAGAAAGGTCTTTTTCTATGTAGGTATTGCTCGTTGGTATGTAGGCTTCAGGCTGGTAATAATCGTAGTAGGACACGAAATACTCCACCGCGTTATCAGGAAAGAACTGGCGTAGCTCACCGTATAGCTGGGCCACCAGCGTTTTGTTGTGCGTCAGCACCAGGGTAGGTTTCTGCACCTCCTGTATGACATTGGCAACCGTAAAGGTCTTACCTGAGCCCGTTACACCCAGCAAAGTCTGGAACGGATCGTCTTCCTTTATTCCCTTCACCAGTAATTTGATCGCATCGGGCTGGTCTCCTGCCGGCGGGTATGGCCTGTCTATCTGGAACTTCATATCCCTGCAAATTTCCTCATTTTATCCTTCATAAGCTCATAACATATCCACAAAAAAGCTGCCCTGACATCCATCAGGGCAGCTTTTTATCCTTTTATTTCTTGAAATTATTTCATTGTTTTCTCCGCATCCCTCAGTTGCTTCAGGAAAGAGTTGGTTGGTTCCAGCTTTTCTATCTCATCCAGGTACTTCTTCATATTCGCCTTATCATTCCTGTTATAGTAGTAGAAGGCAAGATACTGGTAAGCATTCATCAGGTCAGGCTTCTTCTTGGTGTACTTATCGCTATCAGGTATAGCCAGCCATTTTTCGTAGTGAGGTATGGCAGCTCCCGTCTTGGCATTGCTGTCTATCGCAGCAGCTACACGACCACGGTAAAGCGTTGCCACCGGCTGATCAGGGAATTTCGTCTCCATCTCCTCAAAAGCTTTTGCTGCTGTATCTATACCCTCTGTTACAAAGTTGTAGTAACCATAATAAAAATAATCTGTTGCAGTTGCCTTGCCTTCAGCGGCTACCTTGCTCAGCCATACAGCAGCTGTCTTGTATTCCTTTGCCGCTTTAAAGCCTTCAGCTATATCGCGATACAGCTTTGACTTGTCCGCTGTTGTATCTTTTGACAGACCTACATTGAAATACCTGGTAGCCGAATCCGTTTGCTTGTTGCGCAGCAAAATGTTGCCATAAGTAATGTAGTCCTGGGCAGTAATCTTGTTCGGATCCCTAGTCTGCATATAGATGCCGTACTCCTTAGCAGCTTCCTCCACAGTTGTGGTATCTCCCACTTCATACAGGCTTGCACCAAGTATACCATGTATGCCAGGGTTCTTTGCACCACTCTTCAGCAGCTCGCGTGCGCCATCTATTGCCTTTTTGTAGTCCTTTGAAAGATACAGCAGGCCAAGGTATTGGCGCTCCACATCTGCATTCTTGTCCGATTTTGCACGGTATTTTTCGATAGCCTCTTTTGCCTTCTCGTAATTACCCTGGCGCTGGTAAGCATTAGCCAGTTCACGATAAGGGATCGGGTTTTCCGGATCAGCCTCTATCGCTTTGTCGTAGTTTTCCTGGGCCAGCTTGTAGGTTGTCGCTGCATACCACAGGCTTCCTATTCTTGAATATACCAGGGAATTCTTGGGATTAAAACCCACTATCTTTTCATAGTTAGTCATCGCATCACCGCTACC
>DASPNB010000685.1:0-2237 GCA_035626755.1 Flavipsychrobacter sp. | reverse complement strand
ATACCGGGCTTGATCTGCATGATGCCGGTGGTAAGGATGGTGTCGCCTGCGGAGAGGCCTTGCAAAACCTGTACTTTGTCGGAAGTACGGGAGCCTAAGATAATGGTAACGATTTCAGCCTTTCCATTGCGAAGTACTGCTGCCTTTTTCTCCCTGGTGGTCGGAATGATCGCCTGAGATGGAATGAGCAGAGCGTTGTTGTTACTGTTGAACGGAACGATAACGTGAGCGAAGGAACCTGCTGTGAGTGTATTGTTGGCATTGGGTATAACAGCCTGCACGCGAATATTTCGCGTATTGACATCGGCACCGGGCTCTATTGTTTTGATGTTGCCAGTGAGTGTATCTATGCTGCCGCTGACACTGAAGAAAACTTCTTTACCGTTGTGCAGGCTCTGGCGGTAACGATCGGGCACCATGAAATCGATGCGCAGGGGATTGATCTGCCGGAGCTTGGTGATAACAGACGAGGGACTGATGACAGCGCCGATGCTTATGTTGCGAATGCCCACTACGCCATCAAAGGGCGCGATGATGCTTGTTTTGCGCAGCTGTGCTTCCTGGAAGGCGATGTCCGCATCTATAGCCTGAATCTGGCTTAGGGTAGTTTCAAAATCCTGTTTGCTGATGCCACCGATCTTTACCAATTCTTCCTGGCGATCTTTTATTTTAAGCTGAAGATTTTTCTGGGTTTTGAGTTTTTGTATCTGGGCTGCAATGTCGGCATTGTATAACTGAACCAGTTTTTGTCCTTTTCTTACCCTTGCCCCTTCGGTGAAGAAGATGCCTGTAACGCGGCCGGAAATTTCGGGCAGGATATTTATTTCTTCGTTGGGTAGCAGGGTGCCGCTTGCTGCATACTCGTCGCGGAAGGATTGAGGCTGAAGCACGTAAGCTTCCGCCGTCACGATTTTGGAACGAGATACAGTTTTGGTTTTTTCATCTTTCTTATTGTTGCAGCTAAGAGCGGATAAAAGAGTGATGGTAAATAGTGATGATATTAAAATACGGGATACTGAGTTCATTATACCTTTTTAGTCTATAATTTTAAATCCGAAGAAGCAAAGGTATTGAACCTGACCAATAGTAAGACAATAGAAACATAGTTATTGCTGATATGCCACAGAGAAGAATGTTAATTATGCTGATAGTAAGCCTTGTGGTAGTGGCGCTGTGGCAGTACCTGCTTTCTGTATCGGATGGTTTTGTTACGGGGTATTCCCTGGTGATATTCGGACCGTTGCAGTGGTTCAGGAGTTTCCTGCTTGGATGGATACCTTTCAGTATTGGTGACGTATTATATATAGCTGCTTCGCTACTGGTCATTGTACTAATCTTTAAGTGGGTATGTGCGCTGATAAAAAGAAAGATAACGAAGACGATCTTTCTGAAAGGACTGCTGCGGGTGTTTGCTGCTGTTGGGATAGGATATATATGGTTTTTCCTGGGCTGGGGAGGTAACTATAACAAGCGGCCACTGGCGGAATACTGGGAGTTACGCAAGGACACCAGTGGAGTGGATGACAGCAGCCTGATCGCTTTTGACAAATATCTTATTGCAAAACTGGACGAGTATGCGCCACAAGCTAAGTTTAAGAGCTTCGAAGAAACAGAGAAACTTGCGAGGGAGTATTACGCGCAGTTTCCTGCCGCGACGAGTAGAAGTAATGTGCTGCGGATAAAGCCGGCAATTTTCGGGAACCTGCTGGAGTATGCAGGGATACAGGGATATTATAATCCTTTTACCGGAGAAGGGCAGATGAATGCGCAACTGCCCGATTTCATTCAACCGTTTGTACTATGCCATGAGATGGCACACCAGGCAGGCATAGCAGCAGAAGATGATGCGAACCTGCTGGCCTTTGTAGTAGGTACCAATACGAATGATCCTGCATTCCTCTACTCGTGCTACTTTAATGTGTGGCTGTACACGAACGGAGAATTGAGGTCCAGAGATTCTGTACTGGCTAAAGAACTGAGAGACGGACTGAATACGATCACGCTTGGACATATAGAAACGTTGCGTGCACTGAGAAGGAAGTATAAAAGTCCGCTGAGCAGGCTGAGCAGTGTGTTTTATGATAATTATCTAAAGCTGCATAAGCAGGAGAAAGGATTGGAGTCTTATGATGATGTAGTGAAAACGGCCATGGCGTGGGAAGAGCGGCGTGGCAGGGTAATGCCGGTGCGGCTGCCGTAGGGTATTGAGCTGCATCACCAGGTTTCAGGGTTAGTCA
>DASPNB010000684.1:0-4221 GCA_035626755.1 Flavipsychrobacter sp. | reverse complement strand
CCACCTGCGGAAGTGTAGCTGCGAAGGCCATTTCTTTTTCCCTGATCCGCGCAGGTATCTTGCCTGTCGCCGGGTCGTGCAGCATCATCCACTCATGTTGCAGGCGTTCGCTGGCATCTTCGTCCGCACCTGCTGTGGCTGCATCGCCATAAAAGGCCGGTTTCGGATTGGAGCTGCAGGCGAAAAAAGCCATTGAAAAAGCTACAAATAAAACAGGAGCAAGGCTGGTCCTTGTAAAACTTCTTTTCATAACCGACTATCTTAATTGAAAGATGGATTTAATATACACTTATTCTCTCTTATAACCATAGATGAGGAAATATTCCCCCGTTCCCGGCCTCATTCTCTGCTCAGCGGCGGTAAAGAAAATGTCCCCTTTTTTCAGCCCGGGATAGTGTTCCTGCATTTTAGGGAAGAGCTTTTTAGTATTGTGCAGGGTGTATGCAAATTGTACGGTAAGGGTATCCCCGGCATTAAAAAAAAGTGATACCGAAGAACCGCAGGAAACAATATCAATGATCCTGACACGTGCCTTACACGGGTAAATGGAGCAAAGGCTATCATCGGTGGTTGCACCGCTAAGTGGGCTCAGCACTTCTGCATGTATGACGCAGGACATTGGCCCCGGCGCCTCCGGTACTTTATAGGTCTGCAAGTCTTTCGGTGTCTTGCACGAAAGGGCATGAAGAGAAAAAGCCATAATGAGGAGAACACGCATGATACAATTTCGGAAATTAATAGCAAGATGGGAAATAAATAAAAAGGGCTCCGGATATCCGGAGCCCGCACCTAATCGTTAATCAACCTAATTTGCTTTAATAAAATGCTTACTTACTGTAAAGTCTTTGCCGGAAATCACAGCATTATAATAGCCAGGGGTAAGTTCTTGTACTGAGAATGAATTGCCGGTTGCTTTTATCGAGCTAATCTTTTTGCCTGAAATGTCGAAGATCTCGATGTTCTCAACGGTTACAGGTGAGGTGAAGTTAATCATATTGACCGCAGGGTTAGGATAGAGCGTTAACTCTACGTCATTTGAATGCACATTATTTGTTTTAAGCGCAGTGTTCTCATCCACTACGGTGAATATACCCTGCGAGGTGATATTGTTTCTTCCCAGTGTATACAAATTGCCGGCAGCAGTTGCGCTGCTGATTGCAGACACATCCCATGCATTATTATTGAATTGAGAAACGTATGCTTTCGACCTGTCGAAATTGTTTATTTCCATGTTGGCCGCCCACATGAACTGTACATCCAGGTTGATACCGGCGCTTACAGAGCTTGAAACAGACCATGCTGCATCAACCAGTGAGGAAGAATTCGAAATATCTGTACCAAAATAACCGCCCGACAGTATAACGTCATCTACACCTATGCTGATATTGCTGGTAGCACAGCTTGAATTAGCCGTTACTACAGCTGGCGCATAGTTAATGTTGGTACCTATGTGCCACATGCTGTTCTCATTGGTGGAAATGTTCATTATGAGGTTTCCGCCGTTACTTGTTATCACGTAGCTTTCTTCAGAGCCTCCATCTACATTGCCGCTTAGGGTTACTGTAAGATTGTTAGCGCCAATATCAAGCAATCCTGAAGCCAGTGTGAGTGTACCGGCCACTGTAAGGTTTGATCCCAGGCGAACTATATCATTGCTGTACGGTAAGTTCATCGTAAGATTGTTCACCATGTTACCGCCGGGGCGAAAACGGATGTTACCAACGAAGCTTGTCGTCGTCATGAAAGTGAGGTCAGAAGTTGAGGTGCTATATATCGCGCCTATACCAGAATTAGAGAAATCAGCATATCCTGAAAACGTAAGGTCATGGCCATTCAGGTTCATAGTGCCGGAAGTAAGCGTTACCAGTCCGCTAACTACCAGGTCAGAGCCAAGGCTCAGGCTACCCGTGATATTATTCATATTGATCGTCAGGTCATGAATCACGTTGTTAGCATTATGCATTGGCAAACTGTTTGTAAGGTTATTCATGCAGTTGATAGTAATGTCGGAGTTCAGATCAGAATTGATGCTGCCTGCGCCGGTTACTACCAGGTCGCTTGAAGGGCCGAAAGTAAGATCGAAGCCGTTCAGAACCAGGTCGCCCGAGTTCATAGTCAGCGTGGTATTCAGCAGTAGGTCAGATGAAAGTGCAACTGCGCCTGAAGACAGGTCAAGCGATATACCGTTCAAGCCGCTGCCCGTAAGTTCGATGCCTGTACTAGTCGAAGTTCCCTGGTAGCTGACAGTATAGTTATTAGTAAGATTAAGTACGCCGGAACCTGTTACATTAAGGCTGCCGTCGTTTACGATGATTGCAGAATTGTTACCCATGGTAAGCAAGCCGGAACTAATAGTTGTAGCAGAACCGATAACATTCAAGGTGCCGGTAACATTTATGGCGGCAGGGGTGTTTACATTAGTTGAGTTAGTAGTGAATTGCTGTGCGGTAATATTGCCCATAAATCCGAAGCCCGAAGGAAGATTTACCAACATGCCATGTAACAGGATACTGCCGCTACCGGATAAGCTGGAATTCGTCAAAGTCAGCGATGTGCTGTTTCCGCCGGAGATCAATGTCCCGTCTACAATCAGTGTTGTAGAGTTGTTGACCGTAATATTGTTATCCATTGTTACAGTAACGCCTGTTGGGATGAGAATTACATCGCCAACAGAAAGCGACAGCGGTACTAGTCCGCCCCATGTGGCAGTGTTGCTAAAGTTTCCTGAAACCATGGCCGTGTACGTAATGGCTTGTGCAGGGACAAAAAGCAGGAGCGCTGAAATTGTAATTGCAAGTCTTGTGATTGCAGAATATAAATTTCTCATAATGCTTGTTTTGTTCGTTTTTGTTGTTCGGGCACAAACATAGTAGCAGGTTTCCGGGGCTCATAGCTCGCATGGCCAAGCTTAAGAAAACATATACTTTATCTTAACTATTCATTAACCGCGCGTTAAGATGATATTGGCAATCGGGTTGTATTTGCGGCCCTATTTCACAATGAAATGTGAAAACTGGGCAGATTTCCGGCTTCAGAAAAAGCAAACGGCCCCTGCAATGAGTGCGGAACCTTTCTTTAGTAGGGGTAAATCAAACTCTTATTGCAAGCTCATCTTAGAAATATAGTTGTTAAGGCCGCTTCGTAGCAATGGATAGAATGTTTGTTCTTGCGTTTAATTGGCTGTTGAATAAATCTTCCCGGCGGGGATATTAGTTACGTCTACTTCCTGCTACGGTTCCCAAATTTACGTCCCGGTATTTTACTATCTTTAGCCGCATATTAAGGATAAAAATCAAAGCCTCTCGTCATGAAATTTACTGCCGCGCAAATAGCTGAACTCTTCAAAGGTGAAATAGAAGGTAACCCCGATGTTACAGTTGATAAACTGTCAAAAATAGAGGAGGGTGTACCCGGTTCTATCTCTTTCCTCGCCAATCCCTTGTATACACAATACATCTATAATACTGCGGCATCTATAGTTATCATCGGCAGCGATTTTGCTCTTACGGCACCGGTATCCTGTACTTTGATCCGTGTACCCAGCGCCGAAATCGCCTTTCAGCAACTCCTGGAAATGTACAACCAGGTAAAGCTGAACAAAACCGGCATTTCTAAGCAGGCATGCATTGAGGAAACCGCAACCTTAGGAACTAACGTTTATGTAGGTGCCCTGGCATTTATTGGTGAGAACGTTAAAATAGGAAACAACGTAAAAATCTATCCGCAGGTATATATAGGTGATAACAGTGTCATTGGTGACAATACTACCATCTTTGCGGGAGTGAATATCTACTCAGAAACCATCATCGGGAAAGACTGTATTATCCACTCCGGCACTACCATCGGCAGTGATGGTTTCCGCTTCAATCCTGAAAACGATAATAAGAAAGTACCTCAGATAGGCAATGTGATTATTGAAGATAATGTTGAGATAGGCGCCAACTGCGCGATCGATCGCGCTACACTTGGCTCTACCATTCTGCGCAAAGGGGTGAAGTTTGATAACCTCATTCACATCGCTCATAATGTGGAGATTGGCGAAAACACTTATATCGCTGCACACGGATGTATCGCGGGTTCTACCAGGATCGGCAAAAATTGCATGTTCAGCGGACAGGTTGGTATTGTAGGCCACTTGCAACTAGCTGACAATACCATCGTCACTGCGCAGTCGGGCATTTCAAAAAGCATTCCTAAAGCGGGTGGAGTATACATGGGCTC
>DASPNB010000683.1:0-3484 GCA_035626755.1 Flavipsychrobacter sp. | reverse complement strand
ATTTCCTCAGGCTTGATTGTGCCTGGAATGTTGACAATCACCAGAGGACCCCGCTGCTGCATTTTTCCATTGGCACTGATTTTTAGTGCTTTAAGGTATATTAGTGGACAACGAAGCGTCGAATAGGCGACCTTTATTACTTTTGCTAAATTAAGATCACGGCAATATGGCATTCTCTAAAGAAGCGAAGACTGGACTTTTAGTGGCAATATCATTGGTAGTATTCCTGGCAGGATTCTATTTCCTGAAAGGTGCTAACCTCTTTTCGGGCGAAAATGAGTATTACGTATACTATGATAATGTACAGGGTTTGCAATCATCTGCCTCGGTTCAACTGAAGGGCCTTAGTGTGGGCAGGGTGTCAGCTATAGAACTGGAGGATAGTGAAAAGGTACGTGTGACAATCGCTGTAAGTAAAAAAGTTGCCGTTCCTGTAGGTACAACGGCCGAACTTGCATCTGCAGACCTTCTGGGTACAAAAATAATTCGCCTGAACATGGGCACGGGTACCCAGATAGCTGAAGACGGAGCTATTTTACCGGGCTCTATAGAGGGGGGCGTGATAGATAATATTTCCCTTGAGTTATCCCCGCTGATCACAGACCTGAGACATGTTATTGCCACGTTGGATACTGTATTGATAGGAGTGAGCGGTGTACTGAACGAAAACACGGCAAAAAGCCTGGCCAACACAGTTACTTCACTCGATCTCACAATGAAGAATTTCTCAGAGCTTTCAGCTACCCTGAACCGTGAGAGCGAGCAATTGGCCGCTGTTATCAGAAACGCAAATAGCATTACATCCAATATTGCCGCCAATAACGAGAGCATATCCAATATCATCCGGAATGCAGAAACAACTACTAATAACCTATCGGCCGCACCCATACAGGAAACTGTAAAGGAGCTGCAGTCAGCTGCCGGGCAGTTGCACAGTATACTTAATAAAATAAACAACAATGAAGGCTCGTTGGGACTGATGGTGAACGACAAGCATCTCTACACAAACCTGACCACAACTATAAAGACGCTGGATGAACTGATAGCTGATATTAATGCCCGCCCATGGAGGTATATTAACATTACAATATTTGGTAAGAAAAACAAAAATTAAGTTCTGCCTGCAATATTCAGCCAAAAGGATAGTTATACCCGCAATGAAGCTGCTGCCTCTCTTATTGTTGTGTGTATTGAACCTGTGTATACTACAGAACGCCGGTGGACAGGAAAACCGTGATACTTCAAACAAAGTAGACGTGCAGATAATAAAAGCTGAATACCAGGAGTACATACAAACCGATACTAATTCATTCAATAAACTTGTAGGCGATGTTCACCTGATGCAGGAAGGAAATTCCATGTATTGCGATAGTGCTTACGTAAACCTGAAGACGAACAACGTAGAAGCTTTCGGGAACGTAATGATCACCCAGCCCGACGGAACTCAGGCCATAAGCGATTATTTGAAATATACCGGTAATAAAAAACTGGCATACCTCCAGGGAAATGTCAGTCTTACAGACGGTAAGGATAATCTTTGGGCAACCGAAGTATATTACGATATGAATACTAAGATCGGTATTTATTCCCAGGGCGGAACGCTTCAAAGTGATGCTACAACCCTTACCAGCAATTCGGGCATATATAACCTGCGCACCAAAGACGCCCGTTTTACAGAGGATGTGCATGTCTATGACCCTGAATACAAAATAGTATCTGACGATATGGGCTATAATACAGAAACAAAGATCACTACTTTTTTCGGCGCTTCTGTTATCACCAGCGATTCGTCAGTTCTCGTCACGCATTGCGGTACCTATAATAGCAAGCTGCAACGCGCGCACTTTCCCTGCCGTTCATCCATACTCACCACCGAGCACTATATGGAAGCCGACAGCATGTATTATGACAAGATCGTAGCATTTGCAAAGGCGCGCGGCAACGTTATCGCTATTGATACTGTGCAGGACGTAACGTTATATTGCCAGTACGCAGACATGGATGAGCGTCGCAAAACCACTCTGGCCACAGTGAAACCTGTGTTGAAAAAAATGAATGGCGAGGACAGCCTGTTTATCCGTGCCGATACATTCTTTATGGCTCCCGTTGTACCCGTGAAAGACAGTATTAAAATTGTCAGAACAGAGGGCAAAGGTAAAAACAAAAAGCAAGTGGAGATAATGATAGCTGATTCTACGGCAGTAGAAGATACTGCTGACCAGCGTTATTTTATCGGCTATCATCATGTCAAAATATTTTCCGATTCTATGCAGGGACTCTGCGATAGCATAGCCTATTCGCAACAGGATTCTATCCTGCGCATGATGTATGACCCAATAGTATGGTCGCGCAAAAGCCAGATAACGGGCGACACTATATTGCTTTATACTGATAGTAACAAGCTGAAAAAACTATACGTGCCTGATAAGGCCTTTGTAGCATCGCAGTCTGGACCGGACAAAGCGCAATTGTTCGACCAGGTGCAGGGAAAAACGCTGACCGGGTATTTTGAGGATAATTCTATAAAGGAAGTAATCGTAAGGCCCAACGCCGAAGCCATTCAGTATTCCAAAGACGACAATGATGCTTATATTGGCGTAAACAAGGCCAGCAGCGCGCGCATGCGGGTATTGTTCGACAACCAGGAGATATCCTACATTTATTTTGAGCAGGATGTAAAACAGCAAATGACACCCTTGGATAAAGCTGATCTTCCCAACATGAAGCTCAGCCGTTTTCAATGGCACGAAGCAAAACGCCCTAAATCATTGAAGGAGATATTTGAGTAATATTTGCAGGTTATTATAAAATATCTATTTTTGCGCCTGAAATGACAATAATGAAGCTACATAAGGGACTGAAACGACTGCCGCAGGTAGGCCGCAATAGTGCTATGTAGCAATATAACATAGGAAATTAGCAGGCTTACCTTAACCGGTAGGCTTTTTTTATGCGTCATAAATATAGTAAGTTAAGATAATGAGCCAGTTGAGCCAGCTTGCGGAAACATTGATCGGGTCAGAAATAGTGCGACTCGGTAACGAAATTGCTGCGCGTGTAACCCGCGGTGAGAAGATCTATAATTATACTATTGGTGATTTCGATCCCGGAATATTCCCCATACCGCAGGAACTGGAGGATGCTGTCATTGATGCATACCGCAACAAATTAACTAATTATCCTCCCGGCGATGGTGTGCCCGCATTGAGGCAGGCTGTTGCTTCGTTTATAAAAGACCGGCAAGGAATAGAATATGAGACTAATGAAATACAGATAGCTGCAGGCGGCCGTCCTCTCATCTACTCATTATTTCGCGCCGTGATCGATCCCGGCGATAAAGTGATATACGCGGTGCCTTCCTGGAATAATAACCATTATACGCACATGAACGGAGGTGAACATTGCGTGATAGAAACTACGCCGGAAAATGACTTTATGCCTACAGCGGCAGATGTAGCTCCGCATATTGCCGGTGCTGCGTTGT
>DASPNB010000682.1:0-4097 GCA_035626755.1 Flavipsychrobacter sp. | reverse complement strand
CTGCGGAAGATGCCTTTCTTAACGGTGATCTTATCACCCTTTCCACCAGGGGATTTTATTTTGCTGATACTGCCTCCTGTGCTGTCGTTCCAGGTCACATAAGCGATCGTTTTCCCGTCTGGTGAAAATGCAGGATCAAACTCGTACTCTGCCGACTCAGTGAGCCTCACCGGCTTCCCGTTGGGCAGCTCTTTCTTATACAGGTGACCAAGTGCATTAAACACCAGTGTCTTTCCATCCGGAGATGTAACAGCCTGGCGGATTACGTTCACGTTGAACTCATCGGCGTCTATATCCTGCCTGTATCTTACTACGTCTGTAATCTGTTGTTCCACGTTGCATGAGAAGGGGATCTCAGCAGCACTATTACTTGCCTTCAGGTCTATCTTCATTATTTTCCCTCCTGCCCAGGCAATGATGTTTTTATCATCGGGCGTCCATGCAAAACCCGGATAGATTCCAAAGGTCGTCCATGCTTCCTGCTGATCTTTCGATAGTTTATCATACACTGGCCATTCTTCCCCTGTCTCAATATCCCTGATATAAAGCACAGACTTCGTTCTCACTCTTTTCACAAATGCCAGCAACTTGCCGTCGTGTGATATCTGCGGCCTTACAGCGCCACCAGGCCCTCCGGTTACGTTCTCACTTGTTCCTTTCTCCCTGTCGAAGCGCTTTATAGCAAATATCTGGTCGTTAGGATTCTTATTGTATTGAAAAAAGCCTCCCGGATAAACGTCTTCACTATAATATATATAGCGGCCGTCCGGCGAAGCACATGGCTCATTCACATCCTGCTGGTCGTTTTTCTTTACTGTTAGTTGCAGGCCATTGCCTCCGTGACTGTGATACATCCAGAGCTCACCCGCACCCAGCGAACGGGTAGAAGTAAAGTGCTTCCTCGCTACCAGGTATTTCCCATCGCTGGTCCATACTGCATTGTTCAGTAACCTGAAATTCTCCTTGGTCACCTGGCGGGCGTTCCTGCCACTTTTATCCATTATCCAGATATTGTCGCCCCCACCGGCATCGGAAGTAAAGGATATCTTCTTCCCGTCCGGGCTAAAGCGCGGCTGCACTTCCATTGCCTTTCCCTGCCTCAGCACCTTCGCTTCACCACCACTGAATGGCATAATATAAATATCCCCCAGCAGGTCGAAGACTATTTCCTTGCCATCCGGCGAAACATCCAGGTTCATCCAGGTACCTTCATTTACGGTAAAGGAGACTTCCTTTTGCGGACCTCCGGGATTGTTTACGTCCCACTTCTTTTTATCACCGGCAGAGGAAAAGGCTGGCACCAGCAAAAGCAGGCCAAAGAACATTCTCAACTTCATGGAAAAATTTATGATGCCGATAAAGATAGAAAAGCCTTACTGCTATGGAAAGAAAAAATGTGTGAAAAAAGGGGTAGGCAATTGCCTAATGTACCAATTCGCTCGTTATTACCTGCTTGTTTTCATCGCCTTAACCACCTGCAGCTTTTTATCTTTAGAGAACCTTTGGTACTCTGCAGACTCACAGGGATAAATGGCTATCCTTCCCTCCGCGTCAGAATGTACTCCCCAGCCATAACGTTTGGTAAGCGGCGAGGTGCGCATGCAGGGCTGACCTTTGGAAAAAAACTCCGCACGTGCCGCTTTTTGCTCGCTTTTCTTTATTTCATTGCGGATAGCATACACGCCAAAGAACACATCATCGGACGTATACTCATAGGGGTGCTCATATAGCATATCAAACTGCAAATTAGCCACCGTCTTCTTATCTCCTTTTAGAGGTGGCATCTCACCCACCTTCACCGGACAGTCATCTGCAATCTCAATAAATGCATTTTTATAATTAGTTGTATGAACTTTCATATTCTGTCTTTACTGCAAATTACTACCAGTCGCTGGCAGCCCTATGGCAGTCCTCTGGTATCAGACCACATTTAGAGAATGATAATTAATTTTTTTTAGAAAGTACTTTACTTTTTTTTAACCATTGCTGTCTATTTGTTTATAAGTCTCCAAATGGCTTATTGTCACTAACTTTTTAATTAAAATCTACCATGAAAAGACTTGTAAACTGCCCTCAGGCGTTTACTTCCTGAAGATCAACAGCGATGCACATTCTTCTGTGAGGAAGTTCACTAAACAATAATATTACTTAGTGGTCCAAAATAAGGGAGCCGCATTTTGCGGCTCTTTTTCTTTTATCTTGGTTTGTATGTCAATAGTAATGATCCACTCTTGAACTTTTTCCAGTCCGCCAGCTCAAAATCCATCTTATTCTTGATCCCTTTGAATAAGGGCGTACCCTGTCCCAATACCAGTGGGTCCATCATCAGCATATAGCTGTCTATCAGCCTTGCATCGGAGAGTTGGCTTATTATACTTCCGCTGCCCAGAATGGTCATATCCTTTTCACCTTCCTTCATCTTCCTTACTTCAGCTGCTATGTCGCCGTTCACTATTCTGCTATTCTCCCATTCAACAGACTTCAGTGTATTCGAGAAAACGATCTTTTCCATACTGTTCATGCCCTTTGCCACCTCGGGATAAGCTTCTGCCGCCGCCGGCGTAGGCCAGAAGCTCGCCATCATTTCATAGGTCACTCTTCCGAACAAAAGCATCCCCCCTGAGGTAGAAGAATCCGCTGCAAACTGCGATGCTTCGGGATCATCATGCTTGTGCCAGCTTATGTCCTCGTTAGCTCCCTTATAGAAGCCATTTACCGTAATGAAATTGAATACATTGAGCTTTGCCATCTTTTCAGCTTTTTCTGATCGCAAAAATGCTCAATAAAATCCTACCATAAGATGGCCCGCTGCGACAATAAAAGGGGCCAATTGCGCAAGCCTTATTCGGTCAGCTTCCTGGCTCGGCTCTCTGCAATGTAGCCATAGCAAATAGTTAATATTACCTTAAAGATAGCTCCGTTTCGCCCCAAACCCGCCTTGCGGTGTCCTTCAATTACATTATCTTACACTTTGGCTTGCAATTTGCATCCCTACAGTTTTCAACACATTTATAAATGATACGTTTCACTAAAATGTTTATTGCGGGCATAGCTCTGCTATTGTTTGCGTCTCAAAACCTGTTTGCACAGGAGGTAAAGCATGGTCTTACCTGGTACACCGATGTCGCCCAGGTTTATGAGCTATCTAAAAAGACAAAAAAGCCCATCTTCGCCTTCTTCACCGGCAGCGACTGGTGCGGCTGGTGCCACAGGCTGGAAGCCAATGTATTTCACAAGCCGGGCTTTCAGCAATGGGCAAAGTCCAACGTGATCTTATTGGAACTAGATTTTCCGCGCAATAAAAAACTTGCCCCGGCCTTGCAGGAACAAAACAATGGTCTCCAGCAGTTTTTCCAGGTACAGGGCTTCCCTACTATCTGGCTATTCAATATGGACAAGGACAAAGCCACTAATAAATTCAGCATAGCAGCCCTCGGCTCTCTCGGTTACCCTGATGGCCCGCGCGGACAGGAAGAAGCGACCTTCATTAAGAATGCAAATGCAATATTGAAGAACAAATAATTTCAAGATACTTCATACGGGTCCTCAGCATAGCTGGGGACTTTTTTTATTGGATATAATGGCCCAGTTTTTTAAACAATATTGACAAAGAGTCAACTATGGAAATGCCAAGCTTCGCCGAAAACTGGCCGGAACTGAAAAAGAAACTGCAGGAACAATATCCCCACCTCACCGATGAGGACCTGGCCTACGAAATAGGCAAGGAAGGAGAACTATTGAAGAGAATACAGGCACGTCTCGGTCAAACCGACAAGGAGATCACCAACTGGCTTCATCTTATGGGATAGCATCACCCTACCTCGCATTCGATTTCGGGAACTTTACCTTATCAGGTTGCTCCAGCAGTCGCTTCACCGCCAGCTTCAATATCTTGCTGCGGGTTGCTGAGGCATTCTTGGGATCTACCAAATAATTCACCGAAGCCTCTATCCAGGTATTCATATTCGTGCGGAAGGTGACAAAGGGATATTCTCTTATTACCAGTTCATCCACCGGAGTTTGCTGCACCAGTAGTTTCAGCTCTTTCACTTTTTCTTCCATTCCCGGTCCCAATACCTCTTTCGCCGACTCACGCA
>DASPNB010000681.1:0-6758 GCA_035626755.1 Flavipsychrobacter sp. | reverse complement strand
TTCAGCAAAGGTGAGGTACTGGGAATGAGGCAATTCAAAAAAAAATGGCTAAATCACTTGCAAGACCAGAAACTTTTTATGTATTTTGGGAGCATAATTTAGAAAAAAAGCGTTCAATTATGAAAAAAACCTTCATTCTCGTTACAACAGTTCTGGCTTCATTTTTAGGTTTTAGCAATACTGCTAGCGCCCAGACTGACGAGCTTGTAAGAGTATTTCGCTGGTACAATCCTGAGGATAATGAGTACGTAACTGTAGCTGAGGATGAATATCAAGACGGACAACTGCTTAACTGGAAATGGACAATGAAAACCCAGATATTCGTGGCTTACCGCAACCCGGGACCTAGCCGTGTAGCTGTTTATTCATGGTACAACCCCGTTACTAAAGATCATATCAGCATCGCCGAAGACGAATATACTGACGACCAGATGCTGAAAATGGGTTATACATCCAAGCACATCCAGTTTTACGCCCTTACCCGCCGCGGCCCGAACACAGTTGCTGTTTACCGCTGGCAAGTAAGCAAGCATAAGGATTGGGTGACTGTAGCAGACGATGCAGACACTGACGTTTACCTGAAGAAGGGTTTCCGTAACAAGACTTTCCAATACTTCGGTATTGCCCGTAGCTCGGATGTTTACATCTACAACCAGCTCGACAAATAATATTTTAGCACTATATCTAAAAGCCCCCGATGACCATCGGGGGCTTTTTATTGAATGATTTTTGTTCTGAAAAGTCAGCGCATCAGCCCCGGATACAACCTCAGATATACCTCCAGCGCCATAGGCGTATTGCCATAGAGGTAGTCAAGGCGGCTGTCGGCACTGTAGATGGAAAACTGTGCTCCGGCCGCAAGTCGCAGCGGCTTGATATTGGCCACATCATAAGCTCCTCCTACAGTCACTGCATTCACGGGGAACAAGGCATCGTGCCCGAATTGTTCTTCCGGCAGTCCTAACTCCTCTACCGACTTCTGCACCCACTCATACCTGCCATACACCGCCAGCCTCCTCATTGCGAGCGCGCCCTCCAGCAGGGCTGCATGCTCGCCTGCGTGTCCTTTTGTCTTATTCATGCCCCAGAGAGCAGTGGCATTAAGAAATACGTCTTTTGCCAACCTTTTACTATGTATGGCAGAAGCGGTGGTCCGATTTACATCCTCGCTGGCATGTAGCACCTCGGGGCTGTTAATAAAAGCCTGCGATACCTGCAAGGCCCAATCGGCAGACGGGTTAAATGATAATCTCGCGCTTCTCGAGTCGAACCTTGGCTTGTCAAAATCATACCTGTTCTCATCCGGCTCCCTGCCTGTAAACGATGAACCCTCTAATTTGAACTTTCCATACCTGAAGCCCAGGGTCGCTACACCAAAGGTGATATGCGTGGCATCTACCCAGTGGTGGCTCAGCGGTGCATCAGGATTATAGAGCGCCGAAGGACGATGCATAAATGCCACTGGACCAAGTGCAGGCTCACCGGGATAACCCAGGTAAGCAAAAACATCTGCTTTATCCGATAGCCTGTGCGCATAGCTTACCGAAAGTTCTGAGAACAAGTCGTGCGGGTGTTGCCGGTCTATCAGTGGTTGCCCTTTATATGTCTCTCCCGTCTGGAACAGTAAAGGATAACCTTCTCTCCCACTCGTCAGCGCATCGGCCGAAAGCATCACGTTAAAATGGAACAAGCCATTCCTGCCTACTTGTCTTTGCCCCATGGCCATCACCCAGTTAGGTGCATCAAATTTGGCATCACCTCTTACTCCTTCGTGGGTGAAATCCTGGTTGTTATATCTCAGAAACAGGTTGCCGTGAAACATGTACATCCACTTTCTAGAGTGCACCATGTAGCCATACATAGGCGAACTATCCGGCAACCAGCCCGTACCGCTACCATTTCTATTCATTGGCAGGCTTAGCGAATAAGCATGGCTCATGTTCATCTCATGACCGGCATGCTTTGCATGCTCGGTTGCCTGCGTAGTTGTTAGGTTTGTTGTTGCGTCAGCTTGCTTATGCTGCGAATGATCATGTGCGGGCATAGCCTTTGCGGTGTCTTTCGTTTTTGCAGCCTGCGGCACTTCAACCGCTTTCTTAGGCAGGGGTTTGTTTACAGTAACCTTTTTTGTCACCGGCTTTTTTACAGCAGGCTTTGTCACCTGCTTCTTTGGCTGCGTATGCTGGTGGTGCTCGTGCTGGGCATATGATGCTATGCTAATAAAGAATGCCGCTATTATCAATAAAATCTTTTTCATTGCTCTCCTGTTTTACGCTAGTCCAACAATCATTATTATACTCATCAATACCATCAGCAGATCCTCAAACAAAGTGACCTTACTCAACGGAAGTTTAATAACTGTACCAAGACAGGCACATTGGAAAGGGCTCTTTCTTAAAAGGCTCTGTACTACTCCTATCGTGCTGACTCCCATTACTATAAGCGTAACGATATTGGTCCCCAGAGGTTGCCATTGTGTAAGAAAAGCTATACCTAATCCCAGCTCTATAAACGGATAAATAAAGCCATAGGCAGGTATTGCCCTGGCCACTACATCGTAGCTACGATATCCCTCGGCAAAGCCCCTGAGATTCATTAGTTTGAAGAATGAGAATACCAGGAAGAAACCAGCCATGAAATGGCTCATCCATTCCATCAGCATAAAACGCCCCATGGCAGCCTGTACCAGTAATGTTACCCCGGCTATATATGCGAATATCAAAAAGATAGGGAAGTAGGAGTTATCCGGCTCTGCTTCATTCATCTCAGCATGATGCATGCCTGCGTCCTCTTCCTCAATAATGTAGTTCCCGGCTTTACTGATCGCCTCCTGCAGTTTCAGCGTGGAGATATGCTTCTGCATCGTTATCGTAGCCTGGGGCGAGGCCAATTGTACATCTGCACTCTCTACCTCCGGTAATTTCAGCAGCTCACTTTTCACTTTCGCTACGCAGCCACCACAGGTCATTCCTGTTATCTTATATGCATGTGTCATCTTCGTACTTTTTACAGTACAAAGCTACTATGCCATTGGCGCGGCATCGTTACACGATTCAGGGAAAGCTTTATATGATTTCTACTTTTTGCCCACTTCATCGAGCGGATGGCGATGCCGGCCACCCATATTCTTAAAGAAGCTCGGCGTAAGTCCTGTTACTTTCTTGAATTGCGCAGAAAGATGAGCCACACTACTATAACCTAAACGGTCAGCTATTTCGCTAAGCGACAGCTCATCATATACAAGCAATTCTTTTACTTTCTCTATTTTCTGGGCTATTATATACTGCTCTATTGTGACACCCTCCACTTCAGAAAAAAGCTTGCTCAGGTATGAATAGTCGTAGTGCAGATGCTGTGTAATGTACTCACTGTATTTCAGCCTGGTTTGTTCGCCGTTGTGATGTATGAGGTCTATTACCAGGCTCTTTATCTTTTCTATGGTTCTGCTTTTCTTATCGTCTATCAGCTCAAAGCCCAGTGCTTGTAACCCGGCCTGCAACTCTTCCAGCTTAGCAGCACTTATTTCTTCAGCTAGTTCCACTTCTCCCAGTTCTACGCTCTGCGGATGTAACGCAACCCGCTCCAATTCATTCTTCACTGCCGTTTTACATCGCTGGCAGACCATATTCTTTATGTAAAGCTTCATGCAGCAAAAATAATAAAGCTGCCGGCAAGCTGCAGCTTTATATATTATAAGGCAATAGCTTTTTGCTTCGCTATTTTACTTACGCACAAAAGCCCTCCCGGCTGATCCGGGAGGGCTTTTTTTAAGAAAAGAATTAGCAAAACCGCCTTTACTATTTCTTTATGAAATGTTGTACAGCGCTGAAGTCCTTTCCTGTAAGCTGCACGTTATAGTATCCGGGTGTAAGTTCGCTTACTGAGAAACTGTTACCGTTTGCTGGTACAGATTTAACTTTGCGGCCTGAAACATCATACACAGTTACGCCTGTTACCTTGCCGGGAGCAGTGAAGTTCACCACATCTGCGGCAGGGTTAGGATAAACAGTTGTCTGAGCTTCTGCATTTGCTAAAGTATTATTCACACTCAGGGCAGAGTTAGCGTCTGCTACCACAAATGGGCTCAGCGATGTAACATTGTTCCTGTTAAGAACATAAAGGTTGCCCGATGTTGTTGCGCTTGAGGTCGCCATTACGTCCCAGTTACCACCCATGTAATGTGAGATATAAGCTTGCGTGCGGTCAAAGCCATTTACTTCCATGGATTGGTTCCACATAAGTTGCAGATCAAGGTCAAGGCCGGTGCTGGCAGAACTTGTGATAAACCATGTAGCGTTCACCAGTGAACGGTCAATAGTGAGGTCAGAACCCATGGTACCGCTTGAATAAACTGTATCGCTCAGGCTCACGCTGATATCGCTGGTTACAGAACCTGTATTGGCAGATATCATAGCAGGTGAGTAGTTCATTGCCGTACCTACATGGAAAGTCTGGGAAGCGTTAGCTGCCAGATTCATCGTGAGTTGGCCACCGCCTACAGTTATCACATAGCTATTGTCAGAACCGCCATTTACGGTAGCGCCGGCGTTGATCATAAGGTTATTGTCCCAAACATTCAGATCACCTGAAGTAAGGTTCAATGTACCACTCACATTCAGATCTGAACCAAGGTTTACAGAGCTGGTATTGTTACCCATGTTGATGGTAAGAGTACCAACAGTATTACCTGTAGAGCTGAAGTTCAGCGCACCTGTAAAGCTATTGTTAGAGGTAATGCTGATATTAGAACCTGAGGTGCTCACTATAGCACCGGTACCTGTTACAGCAACGTTACCGTTTACGGCAAAAGAAAGGTCATTGTTATTCAGGGTAAGTGTACCCATACCCAGTGTAAGCGTACCATTGATATTGATATCTGAACCAAGGTCCACATTAGCACTTGAGCTACCCAAGGTGATAGACAGGTTATTTACTGTGTTATTACCTGTACCGAAAGTAAGGTCACCGGAGAAACCGCCAGTGCTGTTAATAGTTATGTTAGAACCTGCACTTGAATTGATAGTACCTGTACCCATTGCAGAGATGTCTGAATTGGCTTCAAAAGTAAGATCATTGTTGTTCAGTATCAGGTTGCCCGAAGTCAGTGTCAACGTACCATCAAGGCTCACATCTGAAGTAAGCGTTAGAGCACCTGATGAAAGATTAAGTGTAACATCCTGCAGGCCAGTACCTGAAAGCTCTACACCTGCGCTGGCCGATGTGCCTTCATATACTACATTGTAGTTGCCGCTCAGGCCGATAGTGCCTGTACCGCCAACGGAAATAGTACCGCCGTCTATAACGATAGTACTGTTGTTACCCATCGTAAGGCTACCATCGGTAATGTTCAACAGGCCTGCCATTACATTCAGGCTGTTATTTACTGTAATAGTAGCAGCAGAGCTGAAATTAGTTGCCAGTGTTGTAAGTGCATCAGCAGTAATAGAACCCGTATAAGTGATACCACTTACAAGTGCAGTAGACATACTGTCAACAATAATGGAACCTGTGCCTGCAAGCTGGCCGGCCGTCATAATGAGAGCAGACGTGTAGGTGCCTGAAGTAAGGGTACCATTCACGGTAAGTGTTGCTGTACCGATGAAGGATACATTCTGGTCCAGGTTGACAGTGATGCCATTGGGGATAATAATGATATCAGCTGCCACTAAGGATGGAGGGACGGTACCACCCCACGTAAGTGAGTTACTGAAATTACCAGAGGCCACGGCCGTAAATGTAAGGGCGCGGGCGGAGGATAGCATGATAAGCATACTGCAGAGGCTCAGAGCTATCGTCTTAAGGAGTAAAACGCTTTTTTTCATAATGATCTTTTTTGCCTAATCATTAACAAAAGCCATTCCCTTGTTGTTAAAGTTTTCGCCCGGGAGGTAATGGAATGTACTCAATTAATAGAGCGGAATGCATACTGGCCTGTAAATCAGCCGTTCAGATATTTTGTTGTAGGGGAACGGTTAGCTCGCGTTTTCGAACGGTGCCCAGGGCGAAACAAGCGTCAACACTGTGTAATTATCTCCTCAAAGACTTCTCATATTCAAAAATCGCTATGTGGATAGCTTTATAGCTATATAAGCTTTCCATGTCTCAAATACTTTAATTTCGCATACGCAAATTATGGCCGAAAAGAAGAAAGCTACCGGGAGCAAGAACGTGAACAGAAAGAAAGCTGAACCTAAAATAGATGATGACAAAGGCGCTGTGGGAGAAGCAGTGCATGACACAGGTGTACCCGATACAGGGCATGTAGAAGGCATTTCAAGTCCGCAGGTAAGGCACGCCAGCACAGGCAGCAGCTATGGTGCTAATGACGACTCTATATTTATAAAGGGTGCGCGCATGCACAACCTGAAGAATGTAGATGTGGCCATCCCCAGGAATAAGCTGGTAGTGGTAACCGGTGTCTCGGGTTCAGGAAAATCGAGCCTGACAATGGATACCTTATTCGCCGAAGGACAACGCAGGTATGCAGAAAGCCTCAGCGCTTATGCCCGCCAGTTCCTGATGAGGATGGATAAACCTGATGTGGACTTTATACGAGGCATCTGCCCTGCTATCGCTATTGAGCAAAAGGTTACAACGCGTACTCCCCGCTCCACAGTGGGTAGCATGACGGAGATATACGACTACCTGCGCCTGCTTTTTGCGCGCATGGGTAAAACCTATTCGCCTGTAAGCGGCAAAGAGGTGAAGAAAGATTCGGTAAGCGATGTGGTAGATTTTGTGAAAGAGCTGCCCATCGG
>DASPNB010000680.1:0-4758 GCA_035626755.1 Flavipsychrobacter sp. | reverse complement strand
ACACCCGTGACCTCGTTCTTCAGCCGCTGGCATCAGCTGCTGCTGATGCCAGCGGCTGAAGAACGAGGTCACGGGTGTTCAGATTCGACTTATCGACGCAACGCTTGATGTTGCGGATAGCATTCCTGTCACCTGTGATGATGTGGAAGTTGGCGCCGATCTTCACACCGCTCATGCCGATAGGATCTAACACAGCGGGAGTACTATCCACCGTATAGTCCTGAGGGATGATATCGATGATCTGATCTCCGGCAGGAATGTAAGTCCTGTACTGGTCGCGAACCAGCAGGTCGATGTCTGCCTTGTTGATCTCTTCCTCGATATTGGTGCGAACACGATCGCCCCGTGTTTGCAGGCTCTTGATGTGCTGGCCCGCTATCCCAACATAGACCTCTTTTATTTCCAGGTTGGGGTTAGAGAGCAGACACTTTTCGATGGCCTGTTCTATAGAGCGGATACACTGCTCTATATTCATGACCACGCCATGGCTGACGCCTGCCGACTCAGCCCGGCCAAAGCCGAGAATCTCCAGCTTGCCGAATTCATTCTTCCGGCCGGCAATGGCAACCACCTTGGTGGTACCGATGTCCAGCCCTACAATGATTGGTTGTTCTTTTCTATTCATATTGCGTTCACTTTTGCAGGTTAGTGATTGTTACTATTATATAAGTATTTAGCGTTTTTCTGATCCTTTGTACTCGTTGTTGTCTTTGGCTTTGCTTTCGTTTCTTGTTTCTTCTTTTTGTCTTCTTTCTTCTGCCTACGGTCTTCCTTTCTTACTTCTTTTTTTGTCTTAGCGTTTGCTGCTTTTTTCTCAGTTTCCTTTTTCGGCTCTTTTTTCACTTCTTTCTTTTTGGCCGTTACCGGGTGCTTTGTTTTATCGGCTTTCTTTGCTTCCACCTTTTTCTTTTCTGCGGGCTTTGTAGCAACTTTTTCCGCATCTTTTTTTTCTATTGGCCTTGCGGTCACCTTCTTATTGTCTTTCTTTTCAGCTGGTTTAGAAGCTATTGCGGCCGTCTTTTTCACGTCCTTTTTTTCAACAGGCTTAGCAGCTGCCTTCGTCGTATTTGGCTTCTCCAGTTTCTTTACTACCAGAGTTTTTGCCGTCGGAACGGGCTTATGCCCGGCTTTTACCTGGGGTTTTGCTTCCGGTTTAGCAACAGGTGTCTCTTCCTCAGCTTTTGCCTTTGCATTATGAGCAGCGGCATTGCTATTACCTACAACCAGGGTTGGCTGCATCGGGGCAGCAGATGCCATCATCACAGGTTGTCTTGTCACCACTCCAACATTGTTGCTGTCCGTGGAGAAGACATTTTTGTTATAAGCGGCTTTAGCCTTTATCGTTTCTACCCACTGCATACCATCCAGTGTTTCCTTAGGCACTTTCCATTGCAGCGCAGGTGAAGCAATTATCTGGTCTTTGTATCTCAGGTCTATCACTTCATACCTGTCCCAGCCTATACGCTTCATGATCTTCTTATAGAAGGCGAAGAGATTATCCAGCTTTTCGTCCAGCCTGGCAGTATCTCCCAGCAGTATTCTTTGATTGCCCAGTACAGGTACTATTTCAAAAGTCCTGTCAGCCGACATAATAATCTGCGATACCTGGGCACTCCAAAAAGTATCCTGCTCTATACGCTTTACCATAAAGGCTACCTGTGCCATAAGCGACTTACCTACGCTATCATTGCTCAGGCGCGGAACGCCCGTAACAATAGTAGTATAGTAGGTATACCTGTCAGATACCGGCATAATGCTCATAGTACCATCTATGTAGTAGCTTCTTCCATTTTCTTCAAATATCCTCGCAACCGGTATGCGCTGTATTACATTCACATGCAGCAGGCGGTTATTATCTATATACACCTGTGCATTGGCCACCCAGGGATTTGTACCCAGGGCCTTCTCCATTTTACCAATGTTCAGCAGGCTCACAGGGGTAGCCAGATCGAATCCTCCCTTATTTACCAGCAGCTCTTTCACCTGGCCCTCATCTACAAACCTGTGTTTATCATTTTTAATCTTAATCTCCAGGCCCGAAAGCGTTTTTGTAATCTCTCTTTTTGAAGCGCTCGATATAGCGATGACACAGCCAACAGTTACTATAATAGTAACCAGCATCTGCATGATCTTACGAACTGATATTTTACGCTTCTTAGTCATTATCTCTTTTCCAATATTTCCTTTATTGGTTCTACCAGTTTATCTATATCGCCAGCGCCAGCTGTTATGAACAGGCTAATCGGAGCTACTTTTACATATTCCAGCAATCCTTCCCTGGAGAGGATCGTTGCGCCATTCTGCATCTTGCCTGCTATCATCTGCGATGTCACGCCCTCTAAAGGCAGTTCACGCGCGGGATAAATGTCCAGCAGAATCGCTTCGTCGGCCATATCCAGGCTGTGTGCAAAACCTTCTGCCAGGTCACGGGTGCGAGTGAACAGATGAGGCTGAAACACCACCACACATCTCCTGCCAGCAAACAATTGCTTTGCACTTTTTATCAACGCCGCCAGTTCTTCAGGATGGTGGGCGTAATCATCAATATAAACTACAGCCTCATTCTTCAATACATATTCAAAACGGCGCCTGATACCTTTAAATTCTGAAAGCGCCGCTTTTACCTTCTCTCCATCTACCTCCAGTATTTTCGTTACTGCTATCGCAGCCACGGCATTCTCCACGTTGTGCATGCCACCAATAGGCAAGTGTACATTCTCTATCGTCCAATCCTTACCTGCCACATTGAAGATGTACTCGCCCTGCTTCTGTACTATATCCGTTGCATACACATCTGCCGAATCATTTTGCAGACTATAAGTCATTTTATGTTCTCCCTGCAGGTCGGCACCGCGGCTGAGGCCATGCTTGGCCACCAGTGTACCACCGGGTTTAATGTTCCTTGTATACTGGATAAAAGCCTCTTCCATATCCTTCACTGTTCCGTATATATCCAGGTGGTCTGCATCCATTGCTGTAAGCACTGCTACATCAGGGAATAATTTCAGGAAGCTTCTATCATACTCATCTGCCTCCACCACTGCTATATCCGTGCGACCGCTCCAGTAGTTACTATTGTAGTTAACTGACACGCCACCCAGGAAGGCGTTGCAACCATAGCCCGTTTCGCGCAACAGGTAGGCAATCATAGTAGAGATTGTAGTCTTGCCATGTGTACCGGCTACCGTTACTGCATGCATAGCCTCCGTTATCCATTGAAGAACATCACTGCGCTTGTACACACTGTAGCCATTGTCCCTATACCAGTTCAGTTCAGAGTGATCTTTTGGAATGGCAGGTGTATATATCACCAGTTCGGTTTCCTTATCCAGCAGTTCTACATCATCAGTATAGTGCACTCCCATCCCTTCAGCTTCCAGCTGCGCTGTCAGCTCTGTCCTCGTACGGTCATAGCCTTTTACCACGGCACCCTGCTCACGGTAGAAGCGCGCGAGGGCACTCATACCGATACCGCCGATACCTATGAAGTAAACTCTATTTATTTCCCGTACCTTCATTCTACTTTGTTGCTATCTCTATTACTTTATTCGCTATTCTTTCGTCAGCGTCTGTTATTGCCAGCTTTTTAAGGCTGTTGATCATCAGTTCCTGCATTGCGCTGTCGAGCAGTAGCTGTTTCAGTTTCATTACCAGTTCGTTCGGTGCGTCGCTGTTTCGGACCATCATCGCTGCATTGTGCTCTACTAGGGCCATCGCATTGCTAGTCTGGTGATCTTCCGCCGCAAAGGGAAAAGGCACGAATATCACCGGCTTTGCCACTATGCAGAGTTCCGCTATTGCCAGCGCACCCGCTCTCGATATCACCACATCTGCCGCAGCATATGCTCTTTCCATCTCACTGATAAAATCAAAGACCTTTACTCTGTCACTATACTTCTCAGCCCTGCTCTTTGCCTGTTCGTAATATGGTTTTCCTGTTTGCCATATCACCTGTATATCCGCTTCCAGTATCTCTTCCAGCCGGGCATCTATCGTTTCATTTATCGCTTTTGCCCCCAGGCTTCCCCCTACCACCAGCAGTGTTTTCTTCTCACTGTCCATTCCTAACCATTCCTGCCCTACCTGCCTGCCGATATTCATATGCGCTATCGACTTTCTTACAGGATTGCCGGTGAGTATCAACTTCGCGGCCGGGAAAAAGCGTTCCATTTTCTCATACCCCACACATATCGCTTTGGCCTTTTTGCTGAGTATCTTATTACTCTTGCCAGCGTAGGAGTTCTGCTCCTGTATGAGTGTTGGTATACCGATACCCTGTGCAGCATTCAGCACAGGAAAACTGGCATAACCACCAACACCCACCACCGCGTGCGGCTTAAAGTCCTTCAGCACACCTCTTGCCTGCATATTACTTTTTAAGAGCTTAAAGGGTAGTAAAATGTTTTTCAACAAATTCCCCCTGTCAAATCCCGCTATGTCCAACCCCACTATATTAAATCCGGCCTGCGGCACTTTTTCCATTTCCATTTTTCCCTTTGCTCCTACAAAGAGCAACTCTGTTCCCGGTGCCAACCTCTGCAACGCCTGTCCTATCGCCACCGCGGGGAAAATATGTCCGCCTGTTCCACCACCTGCTATTATTATCCTCAGGTTCTCTCCCATAATCTATGCAGCAGACACTGCCCTCTTTCTTCTCACTTTGGGTGTTTCTTCCTCTTCTGTTTCTTCTTCTACTTCTTCTGCTTCGTCCAGCGCTTCCATATTTTCTCTTAATTCTTTCTGCTTACCTTCCATCTC
>DASPNB010000679.1:0-3981 GCA_035626755.1 Flavipsychrobacter sp. | reverse complement strand
CTTACCGGACATAAGCTTGAACATGTTGATATTCACCCTTAGCTTCCTGGCAGCAAGGAGGGTGTCCTTAGCCTGGTCTTTGAACAAAACGTCTTCAAGAAAAATGACTCTAGGCAAGCCGTAACCCAACTTACCTATATGAACTTCTGTTTTCAGCTTCTCGCTGAGGAAAGCCACAGCCCTCTTTCGGACGAAATCCTGTCCCCAGGGTGTATTGAGCAAAACCACCACTAGTATAAGTAGCAACAGGAGGGAGCCCAGTGTGTATAGTCCTATCTTTAAAGCTTTTCGCATCCGTAAAAGGATGAGCTAAAAAAATTGTACCGAGCCGCAATTGTGGTATGGCCGTCTGAATTCCAACAACCTTACATAACAATAAAAAATCCCATGCCTGTATGGTATGGGATAATTCTATCGTCAATTTGGGAATTACATGTTCCTGCGGTACTGTCCACCCACTTCGAAAAGAGCCTTAGTTATCTGGCCGAGAGAGCAGTACTTAACGGTTTCCATCAATTCTTCGAAAATGTTCTGGTTGTGTATAGCTTTTTGCTGAAGCGCCTTGAGTCTTTCCTGACCTGCTTCACTGCTACGCTGCCAAAGGTTTTGAACCGTTTTTATCTGGAATTCCTTTTCTTCCGTAGTAGAACGAATCACCTCCTGTGGAATGATGGTGGGCGATCCTTTTGAACTCAGGAAGGTATTTACGCCGATGATCGGGTATTCACCTGTATGTTTCAGTGTCTCGTAGTACAAACTCTCTTCCTGAATTTTAGAGCGTTGATACATTGTCTCCATTGCACCGAGAACACCACCACGCTCTGTGATGCGGTCAAATTCAGATAATACGGCTTCTTCAACAAGGTCAGTGAGTTCTTCTATGATGAAAGAGCCTTGCAATGGATTTTCGTTCTTAGCCAAGCCAAGTTCCTTATTAATGATCAACTGAATAGCCATTGCACGACGAACGCTTTCTTCTGTAGGCGTAGTGATGGCCTCGTCGTAAGCGTTTGTGTGTAGCGAATTACAGTTGTCGTATATCGCGTAAAGCGCTTGCAGCGTTGTACGGATATCATTGAAGTCGATCTCCTGCGCATGAAGTGAGCGGCCTGAAGTCTGGATATGATACTTGAGCATTTGTGAACGCTCGTTACCTCCATATTTAAACTTCATAGCCTTAGCCCAGATACGGCGGGCAACACGACCGATAACGCTATACTCAGGATCAACCCCATTGCTGAAGAAGAATGAAAGGTTAGGCGCAAAGTCATCAATGTTCATTCCACGGCTCAGGTAGTACTCTACGAAAGTGAAGCCATTGGATATAGTGAAGGCTAATTGAGAGATAGGATTTGCGCCTGCTTCTGCAATGTGGTAACCCGAGATAGAAACAGAATAGAAATTCCTGACGCCTTTGTCGATGAAGTACTGCTGTACGTCACCCATAACCCGGAGGGAAAACTCTGTAGAAAAGATGCAGGTATTCTGAGCCTGGTCTTCCTTCAGTATATCAGCCTGCACTGTACCGCGGACGGCTTGTAAGGTATCGGTTTTTATTTTGTTGTACACATCGGCAGGCAGTACCATATCGCCCGTAACGCCGAGTAGCATAAGACCCAAGCCATCGTTACCTTCGGGAAGAGCATCTTCTGCACCACCGCCAAATGTTGATGGATTGTAAGTAGGCCGCTTCAGTCCTTTGGCAGCGTAGATCGCCTCTATTTTTTGATTTACTTCATCTACCAAGCCATTCTCTTTTATATACTTCTCACATTGCTGATCAATAGCAGCATTCATGAAGAAGGCTGTGATTGTAGGAGCCGGGCCGTTGATGGTCATTGACACCGAAGTCTTTGGATCGGCGAGATCAAAACCTGAATAGAGTTTCTTCGCATCATCCAGGCAACATACACTCACACCGGAGTTGCCAACTTTACCATAAATGTCCGGACGGTGATCAGGGTCCTGGCCATAGAGGGTAACACTATCGAAAGCCGTGCTGAGCCTCTTGGCAGGCATGCCTAACGATACATAGTGAAAGCGCTTGTTGGTACGCTCGGGACCACCTTCACCGGCAAACATGCGGGTTGGATCTTCGCCTTCGCGCTTGAACGGGTAAATACCCGCAGCATAAGGGAATTCACCGGGGAAGTTTTCAGATAAGGCCCACCGCAGTATTTCGCCCCAGGCTTCAAATCTCGGGACGGCAACTTTCGGTATCTGTGTATGAGAGAGTGATTCAGTATGCGTCTTTATCTTCAGTTCTTTATTGCGCACTTTAAAGGTGTAGTACTCACCAAGGTATTGAGCTTTCTTTTCCTGCCAGTTTTCTATGAGATGCTTGTTCTTAGGATCAAGGTCCAACTCAGTCTTAGCATATACTTCCTGCAGTGTTTTTATTAAACGGTCTTTATCGTCAATATTTTCGTTCTGAAGTGTTTCAACAGTTTTCTTCAGGCTGAAAAGTTTTTGTGCAATAGCTGCCTGGTCTTTAACCCAATTATCGTATTTGCGGTTGTTCTCTGATATCTCACTAAGGTAGCGAGTGCGCGCAGGCGGAATGATGTAGATCTTCTCACTCATCTCATCGCTGATAGTGAAGACGGAATGCAATGATTGGTTACCTGTCTTCTTCACCACTATATCCATCAGGGACTTGTACATGGTGTTAGTACCCGGATCATTGAACTGTGACGCGATAGTGCCGAATACAGGCATATCATCAGGATTCTTATCAAAGAGCTTATGATTGCGCTGAAACGTTTTTTTTACATCGCGTAGGGCATCCATAGCACCACGTTTATCGAACTTGTTGATAACAACTATGTCGGCAAAGTCAAGCATGTCTATCTTTTCGAGCTGCGTAGCAGCACCATATTCAGGCGTCATCACATACATGTTCATGTCGCCGTAATCGGTGATCTGTGTATCGCTTTGACCTATGCCTGATGTTTCAAGTATGATGAGGTCATATTTAGCAGCTTTCAGAATATTGACGGCATCAAGTATATATTTAGATACGGCGAGGTTGCTTTGGCGCGTAGCCATAGAGCGCATGTATACACGTGGATTGCGTATCGCATTCATGCGGATACGGTCACCCAGTAACGCGCCGCCGGTTTTCTTCTTGGAAGGATCAACAGATATAATACCTATGTTCTTATCTTCAAAATCGAGGAGGAAACGGCGAACGATCTCATCCACCAAAGAGCTTTTACCGGCACCGCCCGTGCCTGTAATGCCAAGTACTGGCGTTTTAGACGCCTTAGCCTGCTCTTCTATTTTTTTGAGCATCGCCTGTGTTTCGGGCAGGTCATGGTAATTTTCTACAGCAGATATGAGACGAGCAATGGATTTGGCGTCTTTATCACCAATGTGGCCTATCTCGCCATTCATATTGTTTCCCAAAGGAAAATCGCTTTGTTTCAACAGATCATCTATCATTCCCTGTAGCCCCATAGCACGGCCATCGTCAGGAGAATAAATGCGCGTAATGCCGTAGTTATGAAGATCTTCTATTTCAGAAGGGAGTATAACACCGCCGCCGCCACCGAATATTTTAATGTGTCCGCAACCACGCTCTTTCAGCAGATCGTACATGTATTTAAAGTACTCATTGTGGCCGCCCTGGTAAGAGGTAATGGCTATCGCATTGGCGTCTTCCTGTATGGCACAGTCAACAATTTCCTGCACGCTGCGGTCGTGACCCAGGTGAATCACCTCAGCGCCACTGGCCTGCATTACACGTCTCATAATATTGATAGAGGCATCGTGGCCATCGAAAAGAGAGGCAGCCGTTACTATTCTGACTTTATTCTTCAGAGCAGGACTTGTTTCTGTTGCTTGCATATAAGATTGTATTGCCGGGAAGCCGGGCTGCAAAGTTACGAAAAGCGGGCCTGAAAAGGTAGGGTTTAACAGCCTGCATAAAGCGTAAAACGCGAAAGGCCCCGCATTTGCGAGGCCTTTCTTATACTTTTT
>DASPNB010000678.1:0-12651 GCA_035626755.1 Flavipsychrobacter sp. | reverse complement strand
CGAGAACAACCAATATTTCATCGACCGTTCATGTCACCAGGGTGCTATACTGGAGTCAGGTTCTACCGATACGTTTATCCTTAATGTAGGTTCTGGCGTTCAGTATGCCGGGATCTGGGTTGATTTCAACGCAGATGGTGACTTTACTGATCCGTTTGAGAATATTGTGCCTCCAACTACGCCATTTAATGGCACACAGGCATTCGTAGTTACCTTACCTACTTTAATGCAGATTCCCCAGCTTGCGTTGTGTACGCCTCTGCATATGAGGGTAGCTACCAACCGGCAGGCCGAAGGTCCTCCTACAGCCTGTTTAACTAACAATGGTCAGATAGAGGAGTATGTGATTACACTCCGTGCAAATGGCACGGGTGGTGGTTCAGGCACTGTTACAGCCACATTGCTTACTAATAATCCTTCCTGCTTCGGCGATCAGCTGACTTTTGTAGCTACACCAAGCACAGGTATTTCTCCTGCTTTCCAGTGGTTTATTAACGGAACACCCGTATCAGGAGCTAACAATGACACTTTCGTTACCAGCACTCCCGGCAACGGCGATGCGGTATTTGTACGTATATACTATGCTACAAGCTGTGCTACAGACAGCGCACAGTCAAGCAATATCAATGTACTGCGCAGCAATGCAGTTCCTCCTACAGTAACAATAGGTGTAGTTGCAGGCAGCATACCTAACTGTATAGACGACTCACTTACGTTCGCAGTAATAAATGCAGGTAACCCGGGTACTAACCCTACTTACCAGTGGCAGATAAACGGTATTAACGTACCGGGTGCTACAGATGATTCGTTCAGCGCGGTAAATATTCCGAACAACGCGACTATCACTGTGATCATGAATTCGAGCTCTTCATGTGCTATACCATCTTCAGCTACTTCTAACGGTATAGTAGTAACACACGGTGCCATTACACCTACGGTGAGCATTGCCCTGATAAATGGTAACAACCCTGGCTGTCCGGGACAGGTACTTACCTTCCTGGCTACACCGCTGAATGCAGGTAACAGCAGTGGTATCTCTTACCAATGGCGTGTAAATGGCGTGAATGCGGGCAATAACTCCAATACCTTTACCGGTATATTTAATAACAACGACGTGGTAGATGTAATCATCACCACTTCGTCTTCATGTGCCACTTCGCCTACAGCTACATCTAATAGTATCACTATTATATTCTCAGCCCTGCTTCAGAGCGTGACGATCACAAATGTTACCGGCTTCCCTATATGTTCGGGTCTGCCCGTATCCTTTACTTCAAGCACCGTGAATTCAGGTAACGGTGCCAGCTTCCAGTGGCGTATTAATGGCGTGAATGTTCCCGGCGCTACTCAGCCTAACTTCACTTCATCTACATTGGCTCCCGGCGATATCGTTGACCTGGTAGTGACCAGCACAAGTATATGTGTGGGTAACCCGATAGCGCTGTCTAACCAGATAGTAGCCGGAATCATACCTTCATCTGTTCCTGCTGTCTCTATCAATATCATCCAGGGCACTAATCCCGGCTGTCTTGACTCAGTATTTACCTTCGAAGGTGTTGCCAATAACTTTGGTACTAATCCTGATGGTAACTGGTATGTAAATGACACATTTGCCGGTAATGGTTTCACCTTTACTACCGCCACACTTGATAGTGGTGATGTAGTGACTTTTGTCGCTAACCAGACTGATGGTAACTGCTACACCGAAGATACAGTTGAAGCAAGCATTACCATGATACTGTACGAAGCTCCGCAAGAGCCGATCCTGTCGCTGATAGGCAATATGCTGTTTGTAAACAATAATATCTACAATTACTATGACTGGTACGGTCCGTTCGGTCTCATACCGGGTGAGCACACTCAGTGGTACCATCCTACTGTAGCCGGTAATTACTACGTCGTAAGGATCAATACAGCTTGCTGGTCCCCCAGGTCCAATATCATCAATATCTCATTGCTTGAGGTAGCCAACATGAACAAAGACAGGTTCAATGTATATCCTAACCCCACTACAGGTTTAGTAACTCTTGACTGGGGCGCTGAGAAAGTGAACAGGAAGATAGACATCTACAATGCAGTAGGTCAGAACCTGATGCACGAAGAGATAGAAGCCACGTCGAAGAAAGTGCTCAATATGGAGCAGTTCGCAAACGGCGTTTACTTCCTTACTGTAAAGGACGACCAGGGCAATAGCAGCACTGTTCGCCTGACCCTCGCAAAATAGTTGACATAGCAGAATCAAATAAAGAGAGAAGGCCGCCTTTTATGGCGGCTTTTTTCTTTTACTCCTTCACTGCCTTCCTGGTCCCCTCATACAGTTCGTATTCCAGCAGGCGGCAGTCTATTTTGCTGTTGTAAAATTCTATCCGGCGTTTGGCCTTTAGTCCTATCTTCTTGGCCAGTTCCATGTTACCGGTAAATATGTAGCCATGGTAACCCTTGCACTGCTGTTTCATAAAGTCGCCTATTCTTGCATAGGTTGCTTCCAGTTCGGTTTCTTCACCCAGGCGCTCACCATATTCGGGGTTCACCATCATTATGCCTGCTTCACCCTGCGGCACCTCTGTCTCAGCAAAGTCACATTTTGTGAACTCTATCATCTTCAGCACTCCAGCAGCTATAGCATTTTTCCGTGCGTTTTCTATAGCCATCGCGTCATAGTCCGTAGCTATTATTCTCAGGCCTGCTACATCTGTTATTTGTTCTTCCAGTAGCGCCATTTCTTTATCATATACCTGCTCCTCGTAGCCCTGCAGGTGCATAAAGGCGTAGTTCGTCCTGAAAAGTCCGGGCTTCTGCCTCGTAGCGATCAGTGCTGCTTCTATAGCCAGTGTGCCTGATCCGCACATAGGGTTGATGAAGGGTGATTTCCTGTCCCATTTCGTAGCCAGTATCGTTGCCGCCGCCAGCGCCTCCAGCATAGGTGCCTTGCCGGGTAGCTTTCTATATCCATGCCTTGCCAATGAATCGCCTGAGGTATCTACAAACACTTCTGCAGTCTCATTCTTCCAGAACAGGTGTATCACCGCGCCGATCAGCTCAGAGCCCGTCTCGGGTCTCTTTCCTGTTGCATCACGCATCCGGTCTACAATAGCATCCTTCACCCTCAGGTTAGCAAACATGCTGTTGTTGATCGTATCATTCATCACATTGCTGGTAATGGAAAAATAATTTTTCAGCAGGTCTTCCCATGGATACTGAACGATATTCTCATAAAGATCATCAGCATTCACCGCATCAAACTGCCCCAGGCTATACAGCACCTGGCTGGCACAGCGAAGATTAAGATTGAGTTTGATGCAATCATTGATCGTACCAATGATATGCACTCCCGTCACGAAAGTATCCTCTATCTCAAATCCCAGCTCACGCACCTCCTGCTCCACATATGGAGCCAGCCGTTTGTTGCAGGTAATGGTAATATAGCCTTTGGTAGTATATAAGGACATGCCGCAAAGGTAACCTATCTGTTTTTATTTCAGCTTTCTGTGGACTCTGCGGTATAAAACAAACATTCCACCTGTCACAGAGGCTATCACCAGCCAGTCATACCATTCAAAATGGTCACTCCCTGTCAATTTAAACACCGTATAGTACAAACTGAAAATAAAACAGAGCACCATCACGACAAGAGTTCTGAACAGCTCATTGTCAGGTTCGTATCTGCCAAGTGTGTTATCCATATATTTATCCGTCTTTTTTCGTCAGGGCAACAAAGTTTATGCCGTGTCAGGATCACTGAAAAAATTTCAGGATTCCTGTCAGCTTTTTCTTAAAATATTTTTAAAACCCGCTATGGAACACTATTTGCGGCCCTTCGGGTGCCTGGGCATATTGGCTTTAGCTCATTTTTTTAACCGTAAAAACTGATGTGTATGAAAAAGGTAATGATCGCACTGCTGCTGCTCGCTGGCGCAACCGCATGCAACGGGCAGGCAGAAAAAAAGAAAGAGGCAGAAAACAAAAGTTCACAGGTTTCACCGGGCAAACCCCAGGGTACATGGAAGGTAAACCGCCACTACGATGACAAAGGAAACCTCATTGGCTACGACTCTACCTACGTCTGGTCTTACTCCAGCCGCAACGGCGAAGTACAAAATGTAAATGCAGACAGTGTTATGGCTGCTTTCCGAAAGCATTTTGACGGGCAGTTCCCCTCATTTTTCTCTCATAGCTTTGGAGATCCCGTATGGAGCGATAGCTTGTTCTATAAGGACTTTATCGGGCCTGACTATTTCATCCACAAATGGGAGAACGACTATTTCGATATGCGGAAAATGATGGGACGAATGGATTCTCTGCGAAATGATTTCCTGCGAAATAATTACCCCGGTCTCAAACCCGAACAAAAGAAAGAGCTGATCCCTAAAAAGACACTGTAGGATTCATGTTGCTTTGTGTCAAGAGCTTTCTTTTCCGGGAAAGCTCTTTTCATTGTATCACATACATAAATAGAAAGGCGGCGCCATTACAGCGCTGCCTTTCGTGTCATCTCCCGACTTGGCAATTATTCTATTGAGATCGTTCTGCTCAGGCTTTGGGCACCTTCTTTCTTCGGCAGGCTCAGGCGAAGGACACCATCCTGGTAGGTGGCGTTTATTTTGTTAGCGTCCACATTGTCATCCAGGCTAAAGGCCCTGCTGAACGACTGCTGCTTGTACTCCCTGCGTAGCCAGCCTTCCTGCCCTTGCTGGTTGTTTTCTTCTTTATGCTCAAAACCAATGGTTAATACATCGCCCTGGACATTAACCTTAAAATCTTCCTTCCTGAGTCCCGGTGCTACAACTTCCAGCTCATAGCTCTTGTCGGTTTCCCGCAGGTTCACCGGCACGTTTATAGCCCGGCTGACCCCGTTGAAGCCCCAAAAGTCATCGTTAAAAAATCGGCTCAGGTTGTCCTGGAATACCTTGTCAACCAAGCCGCTAAAACCGTTGGCAGGCGCTTGGCCATTGCCTCTTTTCATTAGACTAGTCATATATTCCTCCTTTTTTTGTTTGCTATAATTCAAACAAAATGCCAGTCGTATTTTCCTTGAATTTTTGACAGAGAAAATGAAAATTTTTCAGAATTTCTGAAAAAATTTCACCGTATATGGCGGCCTTTAAAGTATCGCTACTCCCCCTTTACAAACTATACCTCACACCCAATGAAACAGGGAAATTAAGCTGCGATAACTCATAAGGTGTGCGAAACAGGTCCGTATATTTCGTTTTTTTGATAACGTGCACCTATCTCGGCATTCACACCCAGGTGTTTTGTAAAATAGAACGTATAGCCCGCCTGCACACCTGCGGTAAAGCCTCTGTATTTAGCTTCAATAAAAAGATCTGTCACATCGGTCTCTGTAAATGCCGTACCCATACACATACCGGCATTAATGCCAGCGTATGCAACACTATTTGGTAGTTTAAACAACCTGTTGCCAAATACATACGGCGACAGGCTTTTCATATTTGATCTGTCACTGTCGTATCTATAGGAAGGCCTGTTGAACTGCACGTCAGTACGATATTTTTCAACCCCGATTCCTGCCTGCCATTTCTTTATAGCAATACCGGCTTTAAGGTTGCCACAGCTGCCGATAGCGTCTCGTTTCAGTCTAGTTACGGCTGGGTCGCCTGCAAAATTCTTGCCGTCTGATTTGTGCAGCATCATCCCGCCATTCAATCCTATTTCTATTTTCTGTGCCTGCGCAGATATACTGCCCAGGCTGAGGGCAGCAATCAAAAGGGTTTTTCTCATAATGGTTTATTTAGTTAGTATGGTAACTTTATAAAAGATATCTCATCCCTACCGATACCGGGAACAGGAATACACCCCGCCCATAGTCCAGCCAGCGCGCTCCGGCTTCTGCATTCATGCCCAGGTGCTTATTGGCATATACGGTATAACCCGCCTGTATGCCGCCCAGGAAGGCTCCGTATTTTGTTGTTGATTTGTCCAGGGTTATCCTGTCGTAATTCTCCTTTTCCACAAAGCTCCACCCTGCATTCACACCTCCGTACAGGTAGGAATTTTTCTTTCCAAATATCCTGTTCACAAATACATTCGGGCAGGTATAATCATAGGTAATGCGCTGTAAGCTGATAACCTCAGGTTCGGCGCTTAGGGCTACGCTCTTTATAGAATAACCGGCGCGTAAAAAATCTATTCCGGCACCTGCCTGCCACCTGGCAAGGTCAACTGCCACTCTCAGGCTGCTATAGTAGTCAGGCCTCTGGGTTGTTTTTCCGTCTTTACAAAAGCTGAGGCCACCATTGAGGCCAAGTTCTAATTTCTGGGCTTTGCCTGCGATACTCATAAAGGCAAATACACTGATTATAAATGCTTTTTTCATGACGCGTGGTTTTACACGAATTACTAGTGCAAATATAATATCAAAACCTCTTTTGTTATTGTGTTCAAAGCTTTCAAAAGCCCTGTTAAAGTTCTGTTATCTAACCAATAGTTAGTCTCTCATTTAACCAAAAAATCCTCAAATTTCTGATAAACATATCCACATTTTCACACCCTTCCCAATACCCTTTTGTACCTTCATTTTTTGCCCTGCTCATCCGCTGAAATGCAGTGCTGTATTGACTTTTATAGTTTTCCACAGCAGGTGTATATTAATTCAGGCAAGGGGAGTTTCAGCTGATTAAATTTGTTAGATCAACGGTTTTTTAAGGGAAAACAAACTTATCCCTGCTGATAGTAAAAAGAGCAGGTATTGTAAGTGTCGCTGTCCCATTTCCGGCGAGTGTCAAAGCAACCACAAAAGAAACAGTGTATGGAGAACGAATTACTACTCAGAGAAAATAAGGACAGGTTTGTAATACTGCCCATCAACTATCCCGCTATCTGGGAAATGTATAAAAAACATGAAGCAAGTTTCTGGACCGCTGAGGAAATAGACCTTGGCTCCGACATGAAGGACTGGAATGCCCTCAATGATGGTGAGCGTCACTTCATCTCCCACGTACTGGCTTTCTTTGCAGCAAGTGATGGCATAGTGAACGAGAACCTGGCCGTTAACTTCATGAGCGAGGTGCAGTTGCCCGAGGCTCGTTGTTTCTATGGCTTCCAGATCATGATGGAGAATATCCACTCTGAGACCTATGCTCTTTTGATTGACACTTACATTAAGGACAACCAGGAAAAAGATAAACTGTTCCACGCTATCGATACCGTACCCGCGGTAAAGAAGAAAGCCGAATGGGCGCTGCGCTGGATAGAGAACGGAACATTTGCAGAAAGGCTGGTAGCCTTTGCCGCAGTAGAAGGTATCTTTTTCAGCGGCAGCTTCTGCTCCATCTTCTGGCTGAAGAAGCGCGGCCTCATGCCGGGTCTTACTTTCAGCAATGAGCTGATCAGCCGCGATGAAGGTCTCCATTGCGAATTCGCCTGCCTGCTTTACAGCATGCTGGAGAACAAAATGAGCAAGGATGCTGTATTCTCTATCATCGCCGATGCGGTAGCTATAGAAAAAGAATTCATCACCGAAGCCCTCCCTGTCGACCTGATAGGTATGAACGCCAAACTGATGAAGCAATACATCGAGTTCGTAGCAGACAGGTGGCTGAGCGAATTAGGGTATCCTAAGATGTTCAATGCTACCAATCCTTTCGACTTCATGGAAATGATTTCTCTCCAGGGCAAGACTAATTTCTTCGAAAAGAGAGTAGGAGACTATCAGAAATCAGGCGTAGGCGGAACTAAGGAATCACAAACCTTTTCACTCGACGAGGATTTTTAGAAAGCAATTAGCACTCTCCCTCTCCATTTATGGAGAGGGCCGGGGTGAGGTACAACAACAAAAAGGACTGAAATATATCATTTACCCAAAGCAACAAATACTAACCTATGTATGTAATAAAAAGAAACGGCAAAAAGGAGAGCGTTAAGTTCGATAAGATAACAGCGCGCATCGAAAAGCTCTCATATAGCCTCAGCCCGCTGGTAAACGTCATAGACGTTGCCAAGAAGGTAATTGAGGGCATCTACGACGGTGTAACCACTTCGGAGCTGGATAGCCTGGCTGCCGAAACTGCGGCTTCACTCACTACCAAGCACCCCGACTATGCACTGCTGGCCAGCCGCATAGCTATCTCCAACCTGCATAAGAACACGGAGAAGTCATTCTCCGATACCATGCGCAGACTGCACCAGTATGTGGACGATACCACGGGTCGCCATATGCCCATGCTGGCCGACGACGTAATGGAAATTATAGAAGCCAACGCAGAACTGCTGGATAGCTCCATCATCTACGACCGCGATTTCGGATTCGACTATTTCGGTTTTAAGACGATTGAGAAATCTTACCTGTTGCGCATCAATGGCGTTATCGTTGAGCGTCCCCAGCACATGTATATGCGCGTAGCCGTAGGTATACACAGGGAAGATATCGCCAGCGCCATTGAAACGTACAACATGATGAGCGAGCGTTGGTTCACACACGCTACGCCTACGCTCTTCAATGCTGCTACTCCTAAGCCGCAGATGTCTTCTTGCTTCCTGCTTACTATGAAGGACGATAGCATCGAGGGCATCTACGATACACTGAAGCAAACTGCGAAGATCTCGCAGAGCGCCGGTGGTATCGGTCTTTCTATTCACAATGTCCGCGCTACGGGTTCTTACATAGGTGGTACTAATGGTACTTCCAATGGTCTTGTGCCTATGCTGCGCGTGTTCAACGATACAGCCCGCTATGTAGACCAGGGCGGTGGCAAGCGCAAAGGCGCTTTCGCTATTTACCTGGAGCCATGGCATGCCGACGTATTCGAGTTCCTCGATCTGCGCAAGAACCACGGTAAGGAAGAGAATCGCGCCCGCGACCTGTTCTATGCCCTGTGGGTACCCGACTTGTTCATGAAGCGCGTGGAAACTGATGGCCAATGGAGCCTTTTCTGTCCCAACGAGGCACCGGGTCTGCACGAAGTAGTAGGCGAGAAGTTCGAAGAACTGTACACTCAATATGAAAGAGAAGGCCGCGCCCGCAAAACAATTAAAGCACAGGAACTGTGGTTCGCTATACTGGATGCACAAATAGAAACAGGCACTCCTTACCTGCTCTACAAAGATGCCGCTAACCTGAAGAGTAACCAGCAGAACCTCGGTACTATCAAGAGTTCTAACCTCTGCACCGAGATCATAGAGTACACCAGCGAAGACGAAGTAGCGGTTTGCAACCTCGCATCCATCGCTCTGCCTCGCTTCGTGATCGGCGGTAAGTTCGATTTCGACAAACTGTATGAAGTAACTTACCAGGCCACTAAGAACCTGAATAAGATAATAGACCACAACTACTACCCTGTAGTAGAAGCTGAAAGGTCTAACCTCCGTCACCGCCCTATAGGTCTGGGTGTGCAGGGTCTGGCTGATGCTTTTATTCTCATGCGCCTGCCTTTCGAAAGCGACATGGCTAAGCTGCTGAACAAGAACATCTTCGAAACCATTTACTTCGCGGCTATGACGGCTTCTAAGGACCTTGCCAAGGTAGAAGGCGCTTACGAAACATTCAAAGGTTCTCCGCTGTCACAGGGCAAGTTCCAGTTCGATATGTGGGGCGTTCAGCCTTCCGACAGGCACGATTGGGAAACACTGCGCAAAGAAGTAATGGAGTTCGGCGCCCGCAACTCCCTGCTGGTAGCACCTATGCCTACTGCCTCTACTTCGCAGATACTGGGTAACAACGAGTGCTTCGAGCCATATACATCTAACATTTACACCCGTCGCGTACTCAGTGGTGAGTTCGTGATAGTGAACAAGCACCTGCTGAAAGACCTCGTGAACCTCGGCCTCTGGAACAATGATATGAAGAACAAGATCATTGCAGCCAACGGTTCTGTACAGAACATCCGCGAAATACCTGCCGACCTGAAAGAACTGTACAAAACAGTATGGGAGATCAAGCAGCGTAACCTGATAGACATGGCTGCCGACCGCGGCGCCTACATCTGCCAGTCACAGTCGCTGAACCTGTTTGTTGACAGTCCTTCTGCTTCCAAGCTTACCTCTATGCACTTCTACGCCTGGAAGAAAGGCCTGAAGACTGGTATGTACTACCTGCGCACGCAGGCAGCTACACAAGCGGTACAGTTCACCGTAGAGAAGCAGGGCAGCGAAGAGATGCAGCCAATGATACCGCACACAGAAGCGGCAACAGACGCAGCTCCTGCAGCAGCACCGGGCGCAGTACCTCCCGGTAACGACATAGACAGCATAGAAACAACCTTTACCGATGGCGCAGTCTGCACCATGCAGGAAGGCTGCATCACCTGCTCGTCTTAAAAGCGCTTACTAACTTCCCATAATAAATGAAAATGGCCCCGACGAAAGTTGGGGCTGTTTTTTTGCGAAGCGATAAAAAACGACCGTCGTTGCGAGCCGCAAAACCTCCCGAAGTTGAGGGGTTTGCCAGAGCTGATGCGGCGTAGCAATCTCACCACACGTTCTTGCCTAATTGCTAAGCCCGTTGAGCTCAGTCGAAGGCTTGTTCAAATATAGTGACACAGTTGATAAGCGATAAAAGACACTCGTCATTGCAAGCCGCAAACAGAACTCAACTAAGAATTGGACCGGAGTAAATGCGGCGTGGCAATCTCACGTCACGTTCTTGCCATCAATCCAGCCAACTCACGCCACCGTAATCGCGAGCCGCAAACAAAAAAAAATGTTGAAGTGTCACCAACAACTGACGCGGCGTGGTAATCTCATGTCACGCCTGCCCGACTGCACGGGCGGGTTCTTGCCTCTTACATTAGTCGAAGCTTCTCGTTGTGAAGTGAAAAAAAGCAATAACGCTGAGTAAAAGTTTAGTTTTCATATTTCCTCATTTAGTCTATCTAAAATTACGAAATTCCATATTCTCTCCTCACTAGTCTAAGCGTCCCGCTTAAACCGAAAACATGCAAACATTCACGCCTGATTCTGCCTCTATCATATACAAGCCATGCATGGTCAGCGTCAGAAAAAGTTTCCCACAAAGACTATCACTCCTGCATCGCAGGCCAGCATCATTTCGTAACTTTACTTTATCCGCTTCAAAGCAAGATAGAAGCGGCATAAAGCTCTTTGAAATACTATACACCCTGCACTAAAATCCGGGCCACTTAAAATGGTAGTGAGTTAACCGATAATGGTAGTAAAATGGTACTATAATTTACCTAAGATGGTAGTATGCTGGTAGCAAAATGGTAATCAGTTTACCCAAAATGGTAGTAAAGCACCTGCAATCCCGCGCCGGGCGTGAAAATCATCAGAGAATAAAGGTTAAAATGGTAGTAAAATCTTTCGGAGCAGCTTTTCACGATCTAACGGTTTTCATATGTGAGTAGTAGAATTTTAAAACTTCACACCTACGTGAAAACCTAGATCATATTGAGCGACTTCAATCCCTGAGTAATAGCGAGCCCTGATGTCACATCCAACATTTACCCGCTTATTCAAGAAGTTATAATCGTAGCTGATCTGAGGTACAATTCCCCCATAACCGACATCTTCTATGCGTGATTCACCATAATCACCCCAGTAAGGAATGCCTGTATGGTATTGTTTAACAATATATCTATTCTCCCCCCAGCAATAGGAGACACCCAGCCCTGCTTTAATTACGTGCCTTTCTTTATATAAATTTTGAGTATAAAAGATCGAAACATCAACTATTCTGTATCCTATCCGGCATTCCAGGGTTCCCCTGGCAGTATCTAACACCGTCAATGGCTCCCAGACTTCTAGTTTGTAACCGCTTGGTCCACCTCCTAACCACGACTCCCACTGACTATAGCTGGCACCAAGACCAAACTTTCGATGAATTTTGCGTTCGAAGGATATCCCAATTACCTCCATGCGTTTTTGCGGCGTATGCCGGTCTTTTATATAGAATACTCCGAAATGGAGTTTCACGGAATTATTGAATCCTGTATTTTTTCTTTTAACGGTTGAATCTGAAGATGTTTGAGCGTAGCCTTCCAGAGCCCCTGCAAAACAGGCAAGGCATGAGATTGTGAAAACGATCATTAACCGCATCAGGCTTCTTCTCATAGGAGCGAGTTGGTACATCTAAGCTAGGCTATATAAAAACACCACGCAAGCGTTAAAAAAACGGAAACAGAAAAAAATTGTTATTTCAGCGATTGGGCATAATACATTAATGGCCAGATAAAGCGAAGGTGCTCATAACTGGCTACAGGAAAAACAGAACTTCTTCTCTCACTGCCTGTTTCTGCTCCAGCCAGTTGTATTCCACCTCTGCCAGCCTGGTCTTATCCGCTAAAGGCAGGTGGGTGATGTAAGAAGAGTGGAGGAGGGAGAGATCCGCAGCAAGGTCCTGGTGTGCATTTAGTTTGTCGCTTAGTTCCTTTAGCTCTTCCAGGTCCTTCTTTCCTGCCAGCGGGAAATATTTTCCGGGCTTCGCTCCCGTTTCTTCAACGGCATAGGTAATGTCCTTAAGCAGCTTACGGTCGGTATGGAGGTTTTCATCGTTGATCTGCGCATCCCTGTTAATGGCAGCTTCTTTTTTGCTGATGAATTTGCGAAGCGTTTTAGATGATATCTTTTCCGGCAGCTGTGCGTCCAGCCGCTTTAGTTCGGCATCGGCATCAAAGTACTGGCTTTGCTGCAGCAGTGCCAGTTTAGCTCTTTGAATCCGTTCAGTAACATCTTCCA
>DASPNB010000677.1:0-4300 GCA_035626755.1 Flavipsychrobacter sp. | reverse complement strand
ATGGGCGCTTTACTGTTGCAGAAAATATTCAGCTACTTTACCGATTGCGGATGGATAAGGCCAACGATGTATTTGCTTTTTGCCCTGAGCTTTCTATACTTCCCTGTGCTGGAGATGAAGAAAATGTATAAGGTGGGGGCGGAAGACTACCGCCTTGCTGAGCGGATGAAAAAGGAAGGCATTAAGGGATCATTTACAGTAGTCGCAGAACCGGGGGCGGAAGTGCAGGGAATAGAACGGGTGGCTTATTTTTCCGGAAATCCGTTTTATGCTATACCGAAAACCAACATCAGTCATGATGAATTGCTGAAGGAGATGGAAAGATACACGGTGAAATATTACATTCATTTTTACGATAAGGCCGAGGGGGCGACGTATCGGTTTACCGACGCCAACGGACGTGAAGTTCCGGAGGTATTGAGAGATGAGGCGTATGGCATAAGGGTTTTCGGGCCACTGCATTAAGAATAGTTATTTATTTGACATATTTCCTTTCCGTTGCTTACCTTTGCCCGAAATTTGAAAACACTCATTTAATATGGCGTCTAAGAAAATACAAGACCTCCTCGCCGACAAGGCGGAATACTATCTGAATCACACAGCTGTTATTGACAAATCATCTCTGCACCTGCCTTCAGGCAATGCAATAGATAATGTATGGACTAACAGCAACCGCAACATACAAACGCTGCGTAGTATAGCTGCCCTGCAAAACCACGGACGCCTTGCGGGTACAGGCTATGTATCTATTCTTCCTGTTGACCAGGGTATAGAGCACAGCGCGGGTGCTTCATTTGCTCCTAACCCGATCTATTTTGATCCGGAGAACATTGTGAAGCTGGCTATGGAAGGCGGCTGTAACGCGGTTGCTTCCACTTATGGTGTGCTGGGTGCAGTTGCCCGTAAGTATGCACACAAGATACCTTTCATTGTAAAGGTGAACCACAACGAATTCATCTCTTATCCTAACCGTTTTGACCAGATCATGTTCGGCACTATTAAAGATGCATGGAACATGGGTGCTACGGCAATAGGTGCTACAATCTATTTCGGCTCTGAAGAAAGCAGCCGCCAGATAGTAGAAATAGCCAAGGCTTTTGAATACGCTCATGAATTGGGTATGGCAACCGTACTGTGGTGCTACCTGCGTAACAGCGGCTTTAAGAAAGACGGTAATGACTATCATGCTGCTGCTGACCTTACCGCACAGGCCAACCACCTGGGTGTGACGCTGCAGGCGGATATCATTAAGCAAAAATTGCCAACCAACAACGGCGGTTATACTGCGCTGAACTTTGGTAAGACACATAAGAACGTTTACGAAAAGATGACCACTGATCACCCGATCGATCTTTGCCGCTACCAGGTAGCTAACTGCTATATGGGGCGTGTAGGCCTGATCAATTCAGGTGGTGAAAGTAAGGGGGCATCTGATATGGCTGAAGCTGTAATGACCGCTGTAGTGAACAAGCGTGCAGGTGGTATGGGCCTGATCAGCGGACGTAAGGCGTTCCAGAAGCCGATGAATGAGGGTGTGGAACTGCTTCAGACCATACAGGATGTTTACCTGGATGACAGCATTACAATAGCTTAATTTTCTTTCTAAATAGTTTGCAAAGCCCCCACAGATGCGGGGGCTTTTTGCATTAATCCCTACCTTTATACCAGCTACGACATGGTAAAGAAATCACTATACATACTTATCCTATCTATTTTTCTCCTGAACACAGTGAAGGCTCAGACAGTTATAAAAGAACTGTGGGATAAGGCACACATCTATCATCAAACCGGACAATTTGATTCTGCATTTGCTTTATACGACCTCATTACTCAAAAATTTCCAAGCCACCCTGCATATCCTTTGGTACTAACGGAAATGGGAAGTGTCGCTTATCAGTTAAGGCAATATGACACAGCGATCCGTGTTTTCAAGACAATTCTAGAAGGGAATTTCAAAGATGACATTGTTGACACTGATGGTATCAGATTGGGTGCATTCCCGAATTATAACCATTATTCTGCAAAATATTTGGTCAGCATATATATCGAGCTTCAAAAGTTCGACCTGGCTCTTAGCTATCTCCAAATGGCAGACCAGATCTATACTTACAAATCTGCCTGCGGAAACGATGGCGCTTCAAATAGCATACAGCTTGCTGTTCAGTATTCAAAATGTTACGAAGGGCTGAACCAAATTGACAGTGCTATAAGTGTCCTTGGCAGATATGTTTTCGATAATTCGTATGCGGATAATCTACCTGCAGTTGAACAAATGTATCATGTGTTACAAAAGAAATTTACCCGCCAGGAAATAGTAGATGAACTAAAAAAGGCCAAGTTTACAATTACCAGAGGCACAGCAGACAAGAAATGGGAGTCGCGGGACTTTCAGATAACGCTTTTCGGCAAACAATACGACCTTCCAGACGTAGATGACAACCTGCCACCTGAGCTTTATAACAATCCAAAAACAAATAAATTAACTACTAAAGAAAGAGCGAAACTATTTTATACAACCAGTGCATTTTATAAAAAAATCATTCAATAGCTCGCCGTTCTGTATGTTACCTCACACTCCACATGGGCTTTTCCTTCATCACTTTCTTATACACTTTACACTCCGCAGAATGTGCGCCGGGGAGGTAACCGATGGACAAGAGGAATTCGTTGACTATTTCGCCGCCGGTGAAGCGGAATGTCTTTTTGAATAGTTTGACCCATTCCTCTTTTGTCTTAGGATGGTGGTGCTCCAGCCATTTTTCGAAAGAACCGAATTCCTTTTGTAATTGAAGGATGGTCTTAGCATTTTCTATGGCTGCATTTATTTTCAGCCCGTTGCGGATGATGCCGGGGTCAGCCATAAGGCGCTCAATGTCCTTTTCTTTGTAGGCAGCAACTTTCCTGATGTTGAAATTGGAATAGGCCTTGCGGAAGGTCGCTTCTTTTTTCAGAATGGTTTCCCAGCTGAGGCCAGCCTGGTTGATCTCAAGGATGAGGCGGCAGAAAAGTTCGTTGTCATCATGTATAGGAAAGCCGTAGGCATTGTCGTGGTAAGGCTTATGAATGACCTTCTTCTCTTCAGACATTGTTTCAATAGCTGCGCAGTAGGACATGGGATCGATATTTAGCAAGGCTAAGATAACCGACAAACAGAACAGGTGCGGAAAGACATATCCACAAAAGAGTATTTTAGTTGCTGATTTGCTTAGTAGTTTCACCCTTTTTACAGACAAGGGTAGAAACGAGTCCGAAAATAATATGTGCTATAAGAAGTTGGCCATAGTATCTTTTAAAATCCTTTTTTGGCGGACGGGGATGCAGATGAAAAACCATCTTCCAGACTAAAATGGCGAACAGCCCGGTGAAGAAACCAAGAGTTAAACCCGTCCGGATATTTGGCTTGAGTTGTGTATTTGCGTAGAGTTGTTCATAGACCAGCACAAATAACAGCCCTACTGTGTAGTGAGCAGTCCAGCAGATGACATCTGCTTCTTTTTCTTCTACGGGGGCGAGCCTTCTTAATAAAATGCTGAGATTTTCAGGCTCCCGGAAATTCCTATTCTTTGTGCCCGCAAGTACGTAGCTGTAGAGCGTCATTGCGGAAGTGCCGATGATGGCTGCTGATATGGTTTTTGCCTTTATCATAAAGAACTTTTTACAGGCGGACGGCCAGACCGGTAGACAGGCATTTATTTGCCATGGCACTACCAATGGTAGAAGAACCTGAGATATCAAGTTGCAGGTTGTAGGTTAGGAAATACGACAGACCTATGCCTAAATTGTTCTGAGGTCGATCCTTAGGATCGTAAGCGGCAAAGTGTTCGGCCATGAATGCAACCTTCTCAAAACCATGATAGCTGACCACCTCAACTGTCTGCAGCTGATATCTGCGCCCGTTTGAAGGTTGCTGCAAGCCAATATTGGCAAGGACATTCCATTTTTTATTGAACAATTCCTTTTCTGCGATAAGATTAAAGGCCTTTGACCAATGTATTGCCTCACTTTCGGTGCGGGCATTAAAAGGCAACTGGATGTAAGCAGACATAGAGACGGCCGGACAATGTTGCGTTTCCCTGAGAACGGCCACCTTGGTACCCAAGGCAAGAGGAAAAAAGCCTTGCGAAGTTTCGCTCATGAAACGAACGCGTTCTCTTCCTTCCTGTACGACAGCTACCAGATTTACCTGCTTGAATAAACCGTAATGAAAAGAAAAGTCTCCCACCAAGGCTGAAGGGCCTGATTTAAAATTGACGATGTAAGCGCCCGCCTCAGCCTGGATGCCTCCTGCACCTAAGATCTT
>DASPNB010000676.1:0-6579 GCA_035626755.1 Flavipsychrobacter sp. | reverse complement strand
TATTGATAACGCCGTCCTTGAACCTGAACAGCAGGAAAAGATCGCTATCATTTCGCCCAACCGTCCCGAATGGCTTATGACCGATCTCGGCGTGCAGATGACAGGTGGTGTACTTACTCCTGTTTACCCCACTGTAAGTCCTAATGACCTGGTGTATATCTTAAACGACGCTGGTATCAAAAAGGTCTTTATTGCCAATGCCGATCTTTACGGGCGATTCAAAGATGCACTTGCTTCAGTACCAACATTGCAACACATTTTCTCTTTCGATAGAATTGAAGGTATACGCCACTGGTCGGAGCTGACAGATAAAAATCTTGAACCCGACGAAAACGTAATAGAAAAGATAAAACCTGAAACCCTCGCTACAATTATCTACACCTCAGGCACTACGGGTAATCCCAAGGGCGTAATGCTCAGCCATCACAATATTGTGAGCAATGTTTACGATTCCATGCCTGCCTTTACCTTCGCGCAGAAAGGAGAAAAAGCACTCAGCTTTCTTCCGCTCAATCATATTTTCGAACGCACTGTTAGCTATATATACATCGATGCGGGCCTTTCCATCTACTACGCAGAGAGCATGGAAACCATCGGCGATAATCTCCGGGAAGTAAAGCCTATGGTCTTTACCACTGTTCCCCGCCTGCTGGAGAAAGTTTATGAACGAATTCTCGGCAAAGGCCTCGAGCTGAAAGGCATCAAGCGCGCCCTCTTCTTCTGGGCTCTTGATCTCGGAAAGAAATTCGATAACGTCAACCAGGGCAGCTGGTGGTACCGCTTCCAGCTCAAACTTGCCAATAAGATCATCTTCTCCAAATGGCGCGAAGCCCTTGGCGGAAATGTAAAAGCTATTGTAACCGGTTCCGCTGCCTGCCAGGTTCGTCTCATACGCATTTTCACCTCCGCGGGTATCATCATTATGGAAGGTTACGGCCTTACCGAAACTTCTCCTGTGGTGTCAGTAAACCGCTTCGAAAGTGAGAACCGCCGCGTGGGCAGTATCGGTACTCTTATAGAGACCGCTGAAGTAAAGATCGCCGAAGACGGAGAGATACTGGTGCGCGGTCCTATGATCATGATGGGCTATTATAAGCAGCCCCAGCTCACCTCCGAGGCTATCGACAAAGACGGTTGGTTCCACACCGGGGACATAGGTGAATGGGTAGAAAACCGTTTCCTTAAAATCACCGACCGCAAAAAAGAGATATTCAAAACCTCCGGCGGCAAATACGTGGCACCTCAGGTGGTAGAAAACAAGATGAAGGAGAGCCCCTACATAGAGCAAATGATGGTAGTAGGCAGCGGACGCAAGTTCGTGGCCGCCCTTATCGTCCCTTCATTTGTACAGATCCGTAAATACCTCAAAGAGAACAATTCCAAACTCACGCTTCCAGAAAGCAATGCAGATCTTATCAAACTCCCTGAAGCAAACGAGATCATCAAGAAACAGATAGCAAGGTTCAATCCTTTCTTCGGTAACACTGAGCAAGTGAAGAAATTCCATCTCCTGGCTCACGAATGGAACATCGACAATGGCGAGCTCACCCCAACGCTCAAGCTGAAGAGAAAGGCCATAGAGCAGCGCTACGCTAAGGAGATTGAAGAAATGTACGGCTCAGATTCGGGAGGCATTGCGTGATTTTATTCAAAAGGAATACTTATCTTTGGCGTAAGTAACGCATGGCGTTAGTATGATATTGAATTTCGGATCAAAAGACACTGAGAAAGTATGGTCAGGTGAAAGAGTTGCAAAGCTGCCTGTACATGTACAAGAGGTGGGAAGACGTAAGCTAAGAATGCTTAATAACTCTCAGAATATTTCAGATCTCATGATCCCGCCGTCAAATCGCCTGGAAAAATTAAAGGGAAACTTTAAAGAATATTACTCCATCAGGATAAACGATCAATGGCGGATAATTTTTAAGTGGCAGGGCGGTAATGCCTTAAATGTAGAAATAAAGGACTATCATTAATATGGCAAGGTTAAAGAACATACATCCCGGGGAAGTGCTAAAAGAAGAGTTCTTGGAAGAGCTGGGTATATCGGCTTACAAATTATCCAAAGATACAGGCATCCCACAAACACGGATTTCAGAAATTGTAAAGGGCAAACGGAGAATTACCGCTGATACAGCCCTGCGTTTGTCCGGTTATTTAGGCACTTCAGCAAAGTTCTGGCTTGGCTTGCAGGATGACTACGATCTTGAAGAAGAGCAAATACTCAAACAGAAGGAACTCGGGGCCATTAAACCCTATAAGCCAAACGCTGCCTGATAGGCTGTTCCAGACGGTGCTTTTGTCAGGGTATGAAATTTTTAGCCCTGCTTGCGAGATTCGTCTTGTATGGCAAAAGCTAAAAAGGGAAAATTTTATATAGGCACCAGCAATCTTATGCTGCCTGTTCCTAAATACAAATTCCCTGAAACTTACCAGGATAAAAGCCGCCTTCACTACTACGCATCTCTTTTCAATTCCCTGGAAGTAAACGCAACTTTCTACAAATTGCCTCGTGCTCAAACTTTCACCAACTGGGCCAATGATGTTTCTCCTGGCTTCGGCTTTACCCTAAAGCTTTCCAAAGAAATAACTCACGCCAAAGGCATGATGTACGATCCCGCCGCCATTGAGCGTTTTATGAACACGGTGGATGGTTTGGGAAACAAAAAAGCCTGTCTCCTCATCCAGTTTCCCGCAAGTATCACTGTTCATCATCTTGCGTCACTTGAGCAGATACTTACACAACTGGACGAAATTGACCCGGGTGGAAGCTGGCGCAAAGCAGTAGAATTCCGCCACGATAGCTGGTACAAACCAAAGGTTTATTCGCTCCTCCATATCTACAACACCGCAGTCGTAGTCCACGACATCGAAAAAGGCAAAACACCGGAAATAAAACACAAAGAAAACTTCGTCTATCTCCGCTTTCACGGAACAGAAAAAGGATACCGCGGCACTTACCACCCTGAATATCTGGAAGACCAGGCCAATCAAATAAAAAAATGGCTCAGGCAGGGCAAAGATGTGTATGCATACTTCAACAACAGTCTTGGTAATGCCTTCACCGATGCGCGGTTACTGCAATTACTCGTAACAGGCAAAAAATAAAGGCATCCATTAGGATGCCTTGGTGTGTTAATTTAATTCGAAGGTCTACATAGCCGCACCCAGTATCGCAAATACTATCACCAAAGCATAAAGGCCCAGTACAACGATCACAAGTATGCCTATATACTTGAAGAAGCCCTTCATGTATCCCGTTGCCTCGTTAAATTGCTGTTGGTTGCCCGTCAGCAATGCGGGCTTGATAGTATTGGAGTACTTCAACAATGCATATATAGGGTATATCACCAGCGCAATCATTATCAGCATGTAAAGCACCATACCTACTGTGCCGAGTGCAGCCAGCCCGGAACTTCCGCCTAATGATGAGAAGGCCGCTCCCATGAACAACATTGCCAAAAGAAACAAAGCCAGGAATATGATATACACTATACCCAGGAACTTGGTCCATCTTGCCGTTTCCAGCATGTTTGATTTAGCCACCTCGTCTATCTGCAGACCGAAGATGTTCTTTTCGTCTCTGAAAGAGTTTTCCATAAATGCGTAGTTTTCACCAAAATAGAAAAAGGTTATATGAAATCCTAACCCTTGCAAACAAATAAGGGCAAGCCACAGCTTGCCCTTTACAAATCTTAGCGTTATACATTAGTACGCTCTCGCAAACAACACCCGCTGTCCCGAAGGATGGCCCGTGAGTATACACTTGCCTTCCTCATGCTCATTGTTCAGAGGTATACAGCGTATAGTTGCTTTGGTCTTCTCTTTAATCTTGTCTTCTGTGGCAGCAGTGCCATCCCAGTGCGCTGCCACAAAGCCGCCTTTTTCGTCCAGCACTTTCTCAAACTCTTCCCAGGTGTCCACCTTAGTTATATGCTCATCGCGGAACTTCAGCGCTTTATTGAACATGTTGCTTTGTATGTCTTCCAGCAGTTGCTCTATATTGCCTGCCAGTCCGTCAAGAGATTTGGTTTCCTTTGTTTTCTCATCCCTGCGCGCTACCTCTACTACATTATTTTCCAGGTCGCGGGCGCCTATAGCAATACGTACTGGTACACCACGAAGTTCATATTCGGCAAACTTCCATCCCGGGCGGTTGTTGTCGTCGTTGTCATATTTCACACGTATGCCCTTAGCCTTCAGTTCTTTTATAATGTTGGCAGCTGTATCATCTATGCGTTTGCTGGCATCAGCATCTTTTTTGTTGTAGATAGGTACTATTACAACCTGCAGCGGAGCAAGCTTTGGTGGCATTACCAGTCCCTGGTCGTCGCTGTGTGCCATCACCAAGGCTCCTATCAGCCTTGTAGATACACCCCAGGAGGTTGCCCATACGTAGTCTATCTTATTCTCCTTATCAGTAAAGGTCACGTCAAAGGCTTTCGCAAAGTTCTGCCCCAGGAAGTGCGAGGTGCCCGCCTGCAGTGCCTTTCCGTCCTGCATCATTGCTTCTATGCAGTAAGTATCTTCCGCGCCTGCAAAACGCTCGTTGGCTGTCTTCACTCCGCGTATCACCGGCATGGCCATAAACTCTTCCGCAAAGGTGGCATATATATCCAGCATCTGTTCAGTTTCAGCTATGGCCTCTTCCTTGGTAGCGTGTGCAGTATGGCCTTCCTGCCAAAGGAACTCTGCCGTGCGCAGGAACAAGCGGGTGCGCATTTCCCAGCGCACCACGTTAGCCCATTGGTTCACCAGTATGGGCAGGTCGCGGTAGCTCTGCACCCAGTTCTTATAGGTGCTCCATATTATGGTTTCCGATGTAGGTCTTACTATCAGTTCTTCTTCCAGCTTTGCGTCCGGGTCAACTATTACCCCTCCGCCGTTCGGATCGTTCTTCAGGCGGTAATGGGTTACTACGGCACATTCCTTGGCAAATCCTTCTATGTGTGCTGCCTCCTTGCTCAGGAAGCTCTTGGGTATAAACAGGGGGAAATAGGCATTCTGGTGACCTGTTTCTTTAAACATCCTGTCCAGCTGGTCGCGCATGTTTTCCCAAAGCCCGTATCCATAGGGTTTTATTACCATGCATCCACGCACTGCCGAATAGTCAGCCAACCCGCCTTTCAGTACCAGGTCGTTATACCATTGTGAATAATCTGTTTCTCTTGGTGTTAATACGCTGCTCATACAAAATTTGGCATACTTTTCGTTATATTCCTGATGGTGGAATGCCGCAAATGTAGTAATTTCACTAAAGGATTGCTTACGCAAAATCAACAAAAAATGAAACATATATTTTTAACCGCTTTAGTCCTTATCGGGTTGGGTATGAGCAGCTCTGCAGTAGCTCAAAGCACCGACCCTTATGATGATATTTACTATAACAGTAAGGATGCAAAAAAAGACGCTGAAGAGCACGTTGAGCCCGTAAGGGAACCTTCCAGGGCCGACCGCTATGACGATGGCACTTACAGGTCGTCTACCGGCGATAATACCGTTCGTAGCGAGGAAACCGAGGATTATGCTGAGTATGATAGCGACGACTATTCTTATGCTTCCAGCATCCGCCGGTTCAATGGTGGCTTTTACGGTATGGGGTATTATAATTCTTTCTATAATAATCCTTTCTGGTACGATCCCTACTGGGGTCCTTATGGTGGTTATGGTTATAATCCCGGCTGGAGCTTCGGCATGGGCTACGGAATGGGATATGGATACGGCGGACCTTACTGGTCTTCTTACTGGGGATATAACAACTGGTATGGTTATCCCGGCTTTTACAGCTATTGGAATTCACCTTACTGCGGCTATGGCTGGGGTGGTGGATATGGAGGTTTCTACGGTGGCTACAATACAGGCTACTGGAATGGCTACTACGCCGGTGTTAACAACGGCTATGGCGTAGGTAGCGGACGCTCTTATACATACGGTCCGCGCTATTCAATGAATGCGATGAATGCGATCCGTAACAACCAGATCACAAGGCCATTTTTCGGCGGCGGTAATGGTAACAAAATTAGCCAGGAGCGTCCTAACAGCCTGAGAACAGCCAATAACGCAGGTCATAATAATACGCCCGTTCGTGGAACCGTAGGCAGCGCTACAGTTCGTCCTACGGAGTCTCCGGTTCGCAGCAACGAGGCTTCTGCTGTTCGCGGCGGCGAAAGGCCAACACGTGGTTCTTTCTCAAATTCTAACAATGGTGGTGTAACTGCAAACGATGGTAATACTATCCGTCACAGCGATCGTGGTGGCATGCAAAATACCCGTCCTTCCCGTTCAGGCGGTCAAATGTCTAACGGTGGAGGCTTTAGTGGTGGTCGCAGCAATGGAGTTCGCAGCTCCGGCGGAACCCGCGAGAGCGGTCGTAGCTGGGGTGGATCTAACTCGGGCGGTACCCGCTCATCCGGCAGCAGCTGGGGCGGCTCAAGCTCAGGCGGTAGCCGTTCGTCCGGCAGCTGGGGCGGAAGTTCCGGTAGCGGCCGTAGCTTCGGTGGTGGGTCCTCAGGCGGAGGCGGCCGCAGTGGCGGCGGAGGCGGAAGAAGATAATTCTTTCAGCTGCAACACAATAAAAAT
>DASPNB010000675.1:0-3222 GCA_035626755.1 Flavipsychrobacter sp. | reverse complement strand
GGCTGAACATAAGTATACAGGTAGTTTTCAAAAGCAAGCTGAATGAGAAATCTAATTTCACCCAGACTTTTACCCGCTTTGCCGACTTCAACGCATCGCAGTCGCTCCAAAGTGTGGAAACAAGGTTGATAGATGAAATAGGAACTCAGCTTGCTGATGATATTTTTAATAAAGCATTTGTAAATTGGTAATAGTTTTCAGCGCATGATCACTTCATCATCCATACCATATATCTCGCAGATGCTCAATGAGCCGCACGCTATCACTGATGCGGACGTTGACAGCATAGTGTCTCTTACAGAGACCTACCCCTATTTTGTACCTGCCCGGTACATGGAGGCAGCGGGCCTGCACAAACACAAACCCTTTGATGCCGACATGATGAACACCATGCAGCTCTATATGGGCAACTGGATAGTATTCCATGAATACATGCAGACTGCACTTGGTGAAGATTATGTACATGCTCCTGTCTCCACATCCGCCCCCGCCGATGTGGACGATGTTGCCGAGGCAGAAATAGCCGGGCAACAGGCACCTGAAAGTATTTGGTCGCAAGACGATGAAGAGGAAGACGCAATTGTTGATGAACAGGATGAGCTATTGATAGCAGCTGATGAAGAAGAGGAAGAAATAGCGGAAGAGCAGCAGGAAGTGGCAGGTGAATATAATGAAGACTATCTAGACGAAGAAGAGCTTGAAGTTCACGATGAAGAATACGAAGCTTTTGCCGATCAAGACGAGGAAGAGATCACCATTGCCGCAGAAGCCGAAGAAGAAAACATACCTGTCAGGGCAGACAACGACGAGGCCCTGATCCTACCGATCTATACAGAGGACTACTTCCTGCACCAGGGCATACAGGTCTCAAATAATATACCGGCAGTTGACAAACAAACAGGCGACCTGGAAATGGAGGCTGCTGCGGAAGACCCAAAGTCGCTCATGATAGTGATGAGCTATGCCGACTGGCTGAATCACTTCAAGACTCACGGCGAAAAAGCCCGCGAAGAAGAACAGGACCAGAAAGCTCTCAAAACCATGTGGCAGAAAGAGAAGCTGGCAGCCGCACTGGAAGAGGAAAATGAAGAGATCCCTGAGAATGTTTTTGAGATGGCCGTTAACTCCATTACCAAGGAAGATGGTCTCTTAAGCGAGTCGCTTGCCGACATATATCAAAAACAGGGAAAATATGACGCAGCAATTGACATGTATAAAAAATTAAGTTTGCGTAATCCCCGGAAAAGTGCTTATTTTGCCCGCAAAGTTGAAGAGATTTTAAAAGAAAAACAACCATGACCATATTAATTACTGTTATCATATTGCTGGCTTGTGTAGTGCTGGGATTTTTTGTGCTGATACAAGCTCCTAAAGGCGGAGGCCTTACAGGTGCTTTTGGTAGCTTAAGCAGCCAGGTTATGGGTGTGAAGCAATCAACAGACGTAATGGAAAAAGGTACCTGGACTACTATCGGTATTATTTCTATTCTTTGCATAGCCCTTACCATCTTCTACCCTGCTGTTCCGAAAGCGGACAGGGATGGCGGCAATGTACCTGCACAGCAACAGCAGCCTAAGCAAGGCGGCAACCCTGCCCCGGTGGGTAATACTCCTGCTGCTCCTAAGAACTAATATTTCAGATATTTAGATAATAGATACCTGCTTTTTTTGAGCGGGTATTTTTATTTTTAAGACAAATTAAGAAATGGCAGGCTCCCGGAAGAAGAAACGCACAGGACTAAAGGTATTTATTATCCTGGTATTGATCATTGCAGCCGCGGGAGCCTTCATAGTCTTCGGCCCCAACACAGGTAGATTAACCAAAGGCGAATATCTCTACATTCGTACAGGTTCTACTTACAGCACTGTTATAAAACAGCTGGAAGAAGGTAACTACATCAGGGAAATGATCGGTTTTAAATTGCTCGCTGAACGTGCCAACTATCCTAATAAAGTAAAAGCTGGTAGGTACAGGATAAAGCCAGGTATGAGTAGCTACAACATCATCCGTATGCTGCGCAATGGAACCCAGGAACCGGTTAAGCTGGTGATCAACAAACTGCGCACTAAACAAGACTTTATCACCTTCGTCAGCTCACAACTGGAAGCCGATAGCACAGAAATGAAGCGCCTTATGCAGGATAATGCCTTCCTTGCAGAATACGAACTCGACAGCAACACCGCTATGGCCGCTATCATCCCCGATACCTACGAGTTCTTCTGGAACACCAGCGCTGAAAAAGCTTTCAGGAAAATTGCAAAGAACTACAAGCGCTTCTGGAATGATGAACGTAAAAAACTCGCCACCTCAAAGAACCTCTCTCCTGCCCAGGTCATCACCATGGCCTCAATAGTAGAAGAAGAAACTAATAAAACAGCTGATAAAGGTCCTATCGCCAGTGTTTATATCAATCGTATTGCTAAAGGAATGCCTCTGCAAGCCGACCCAACAGTAAAATTCGCTGTAGGCGACTTCAGTATCAGGCGTGTTACCGGCGTGCACCTGGTGAAGGACTCGCCTTACAATACTTACATTTACAAAGGTCTGCCCCCGGGTCCGATATGCACACCATCACAAGCCACGATAAATGCGGTACTTAAGGCACCATCCACAGACTACATTTACTTCTGTGCCGCTCCGGCGCTCGATGGTTCCAGCCTCTTTGCAGCTACCTACGAGGAACACATGAAAAATGCCCGCGCTTACCAGCAGGCACTCAACGAACGAAACATACATTAAATTGATAGCATGAAATACATCCTCGGCCTTGCTGCTACCCTGGTGATCTCTCTAAGCTCTTTCGCCCAATCCTTCACGATAGAAGGCAATGAAGTGATCTTCAACAAAAAAATATCTTTCAAAACCGGCACTACCGAGTTTACACCCGAGAGTACCGAAGCATTGAACCTGGTAAAAAACTACCTCGAAAGCAAGGCATTTATAACCCTGTTTAGAATAGAAGGCCATTGTGCTAATGAAGGGGCTAACAACCAGGAGCTGAGTGAGAAACGCGCGGTAGCAGTCGGCAACTGGCTGATTGACAATGGTATTGATTGCAAAAGACTCATTATGGTAGGTTTCGGGAAAATGAAACCTGTAACAGCAGATGCAGACGATAACACACGTATAGTTTTCGCAAACGCGGAACTGAGAGGACGTGCAATTGGCGGCATGCCGGCAGATGGCGGTGGAAAACTGGCTGTGAAACCCTGTGAATAAATT
>DASPNB010000674.1:0-3122 GCA_035626755.1 Flavipsychrobacter sp. | reverse complement strand
GGCCATTGGCCGCCCCGGATGTTATGATGCCACGAGTACGGGAATCTAACTCAATCCCTCCGTCTCCACGTCTTTGGCTATTTTCTTCACCAGGCCCTGCAGCACATTGCCCGGCCCTACCTCGGTAAATTTAGTTGCGCCGTCTTTTACCATGTTCTCTACACTTTGCGTCCAACGCACTGGCGCAGTAAGCTGGTTGATGAGGTTACGCTGTATCGCCGCGGGGTCGGTATAAGGATTGGCATCCACGTTCTGATAAACGGGACAGGTAGGATTATTAAACTTAGTGTTTTCAATTGCCGCCTGCAGTTCTTCCTTAGCAGGTTCCATCAGCGGCGAATGGAAGGCGCCGCCTACCTGTAGTACCAATGCGCGTTTTGCTCCCGCGGCCTTCATCGCTTCGCAGGCTTTGTTTATGCCCTCTATACTGCCGCTGATGACCAACTGCCCCGGGCAGTTATAGTTGGCAGGCACCACCACATCACCGGTGAATGATGCGCATACTTCTTCCACTTTCGCATCGTCCAGGCCCAACACGGCCGCCATGGTAGATGGATTTATTTCACAGGCGTGTTGCATGGCCATTGCACGCTTATATACAAGGCGAAGGCCGTCTTCAAAACTTAAAGCTTTATTCGCAACCAGTGCGGAGAATTCACCCAGTGAATGGCCCGCAACCATATCTGCCGGCGGCAATTCACTGGTAAGAAATTTTATGACCGAGTGCAGGAAGATGGCAGGCTGTGTAACCTTTGTTTGTTTCAGGTCTTCTGCAGTACCCGTGAACATGATGTCTGTAATACGAAAACCAAGTATTTCATTCGCCTGCTCAAAATACTCGCGCGCTATGGTGCTGTTGTCATACAGTTCTTTACCCATACCGGTAAACTGCGCTCCCTGCCCCGGAAATATATATGCTTGTTTAGCCATAGATAATCAATTTGCCGGGACGAAAGTAAAACTAATGTGGCAATAGGACAATACAATAATGCGCCAACTAACCGCCAGGTATCTTTGTTACATTATCAGTGAATCGGTATTATAATTATGAACTGGACAGAGTTAACAAGCGAAGCGCAAGTAGATAACATCTTAGAAGAAAGTAAAACGCAACCGGTAGTAATATATAAACATAGCAACCGCTGCCATATCTGCGCCATGACAAAAGACAGGCTGGAAAGAGAAGAACCACCAGAGGGAGTAAAGTTTTATTTCCTGGATGTATTGGCCAACCGGCCGGTAAGCAACAAAGTAGCTGATGTCTTTCATGTGCACCATGAAAGCCCGCAACTACTGCTTATAAAAAATGGGGAATGCGTTTACGAGGAGAGCCACAATGGCATCAGGATGGATGAACTGGCGGAACAATTGGGATAACATCTACCCTTCCACCCATTTCCGGAATGAGGCTGCTTTTTCTTTGCTGATAACTATTTCATCGTGCTCGTCCTGTTTCATCTTAACATAAATCTTCCCGCTCTCGTCGCCATGCATAGATGCTATATAATCAAGGGCGATAATATGCTGACGGTTGGCACGAAAGAATTGAGCCGGATTCAACAGTTCCTCCACCTCATCCAGCGAACGGTAATCGGTGATGTATTTTTTCCCCGTATTGCAAACGAGATAAATAACTTCCTCTTTACTGAAACCCGCCACCTCATGTGCGGGAATAAGCACAACGTTACGCCCAAGGTGGACTGCAAAGCGGTCTTTATATTTTTTCCCTGTATTGAAGTCCCTGAATAACTCGCCTATCTGTTGCAGATAGCCTTCATTCCCGAATTTGCTCTGCAACAAGTGATATTTTTCTAACGCGGCCTTAAGTTCATGTCTATCCACAGGTTTCAACAGGTAGTCTATACTATTTACCTTAAAAGCGCGGATGGCATACTCGTCGTAGGCCGTAGTGAAGATGATAGGGCATTGAATATTATAATCTGTGAAAACATTGAGGCTGATGCCGTCAGCAAGTTGTATATCCGCTATGATGAGGTCCGGCGCTTCCACTTCCAGTTTCTTACGCGCTTCTTTTACACTCTGCACCGGGCCTGCTATACGCGCCCCTGGCTCCAGTTGCCTTACCAGCTTCAGCAGGCTCTCCGCCACCAACGGCTCATCCTCCAATACAAGTATGTTCATGCTCCTCAATTTACAACAATGGCACTTTTATCGTATAAGATTCCGGTGCGTCGTCAACAACGATAGGCAAGATGCTGTGAAAAGAGTATAGCTTACGCAGGTGCTCAAGTCCGCGCTTGTTGGATGTTTCCATCTGCCTGCGCAACTGCTTGCTGTTGGTCACAACCAGGTATTGTTCTTCAGCACTTACCGTTATGCGCAAAGGTGTTTCGGCATGCAGTATATTGTGCTTGATGGCATTGTCTATAAGCATCTGCAAAGTTATCATCACGACACCCTTTTCCTTTGCTTCGCCGGGTACATTAATACTTATCTGTAAGCCATCCTTATACCGTATCTGCAGCAACTCAATATAATGCCCTATGAACTGAAGTTCTTCCTCCACGTCCACCACTTCGCTTTCCTTATGTTGCAGTACATACCGGTACACCTTCGACATATGGCGGATAAACTCCGATGCCAGGTCGGGATCGGTATGTACCAGTCCGTCCAGGGATGTAAGCATATTGAACAGGTAATGAGGGTTAACCTGGTTCTTCAGTTGGTGGTATTGCATTGCAGCACGCTCCTTTTCCAACTCTGCTGCCTGCACCTCCAGCCTGGCTTTATCCTGCACGGTCAATTGCCAGTTGCTGAAGAAATGAAAGGAATAAAATGCAAAATTGAACATGAGTATCACGATAAAGAACACCAGCAACATCGTTGCCTGGAACTGCTTATTAACGAAAGCCGGCATGTAATCCTGCACCAGGTAAATGCTTACTCCCACAAGCGGTGCGAGCACCAGCAAAGTGATGAGGTTCTGCAGCATCATCCGTTTAACGGGGCCACGTTCGAAAGGGTAAACCGGATTGAGCCTGCGATTGATATATTTTATCAGGTGCCAGATGCCTGTGAACACTAATATCTGGTAGAGCAGCAAAGGCAGGTGCCACCAGCCCCATTGGGGCATCAGGTAAAGGCGCAGTATAGCAGTGATA
>DASPNB010000673.1:0-2178 GCA_035626755.1 Flavipsychrobacter sp. | reverse complement strand
ATCTTCCCAGGTCCTGATATTGGTAGTAGCCCCCTTACCATGATTGCCGTTCACGGGCTTAGTGACAATAGGATAACCGATCTTATCAATTACCCGCTTCATGTCGTCTTCGTCGTATATGATTGTTCCCCTGGGAACAGGTATCTCAGCCGCCTCCAACAGGTTTTTGGTCTCTTCTTTATCGCAGGCTATCTCTACGGCTATGCTGCTAGTAGTACTGGCAATTGTGGCTCTTATCCTTTTCTGGTTTACGCCGTAGCCAAGCTGTACCAGGGAGCTGCTATTGAGCCGTATGTAGGGAATGCGGCGTTTGATAGCTTCTTCCACTATGGAGCCAGTACTGGGACCAAGGCGTTCATCTTCGCGAATCTCCCGCATATTCTGCAGATCTGTCTCCAAGTCGTAGTCTTCGCCGTTTATCAACGCTTCTGCAATTCGGACTGATGCTTTGGCTGCATATATACCCGCTTTGGCTTCGTAGTAAGAAAATACTACATGATATACTCCTTTCTTATCACTCTCCCTTGTTCTGCCGAAGCCTGTATCCATACCGGCAAGCGTCTGTATCTCCAGTGCGATGTGCTCTATCACATGGCCCATCCATGTTCCCTCTTTCACCCTTTGAAAAAATCCACCGGGAACACCCTCAGAGCAACGATGTTCGTACATGCTGGGCAAAAGCTTCTTCAAACCCTCCAGGAAACCGGGTATTTTATCTGTCGGCTTTTCTTCCAGTTCTTCGAGGTCAAGGAGCATTACGATCAGTTTGTGCCTGCGTGCTGACCAGTAGTTAGGCCCATTCATCACTTTTATGTCCAATATCTTCATCGTCGGTATATTTTGTGAATTAAGTTACCGAATATTAGTTCACAAGCCAAATAAGAGAAAATTGATACTTTTGTTGTGTTAACCAAATATTACCGTCTTGACGGCACCCAAAGGATACCTTGTTTCTGTAGGTGGAGCAGAGGATAAAGGCACGGAAGTAGAAGCAGGTTTCGCGCAGAGCGATAAACTCAAATTCTTCGAACTTGGCATTCTGAAGAACATTCTTAATCTCATTAAGGATATAGATTCCCCGACCATAGAAGTTATTACTACTGCTTCCTCCATCCCGGACGAGGTGGCGGAGAATTATAAACAGGCTTTCAGTAAACTTGGCTGCGCCAATATAGGCCACATGCGCATCCGCACCCGGGAAGACGCTGCGAAACGTGAATACATTGAGCGCCTGAAGGCCTGTCATTGCATCATGTTCTCAGGAGGTAACCAGCTGCGCCTGTCTTCGATCTTCGGGGGCACTGAGTTCCTCGATATCTTAAAGAGCCGCTACCAGGAAGAACCTTTTGTGATAGCAGGCACCAGCGCAGGGGCGATGGCTATGAGCAATACCATGATATACGAAGGCAATGCCGCTCATGCCCACCTGAAAGGTGAAGTAAAAATAACGACAGGTCTCGGGCTGATGCAGAATGTGATCATTGATTCACATTTTGATAAAAGGGGTCGCTTCAACAGGCTGGCACAGGCTGTAGCAGCCAATCCCGGAACATTAGGCATTGGCCTGGGAGAGGATACCGGGGTTATCGTATCTCACGGAGTTGAGCTGGTTGCTATCGGTTCGGGCGGGGTTGTGATCATTGACGGTAAATTCATTGACCACAACAATATTGCAGACATTGATTTCGGCAAGCCGATCTCGGTAGAAAATATTGTTGTTCACATCATGTCAAGCGGAGATGTTTACCAACTTAACACCCGCAAGTTCATCGGAAGCGCAGTGACCATTAAGGTGGAAGACTAATCTTTGTAGATTTTTATCGTCTTATTTCCCTTCGCGTCTATACAACCGCGATACATGCCTTCGCTGTTGAAAGGCATTTCTATATTTCCGTTTTTATCCACTGCTACCAGGCCGCCTTCGCCGCCGATCTTTATTAGCTTGTCGTGCACCACTATATCGCAGGCCTCTTTCAGGGAAAGGCCTTTGTATTCCATAAGACATGAAATATCGTAGGCTACTACAGAACGAATGAATAACTCACCGTGACCCGTGCAGGATATTGCACAGGTATAGTTGTTAGCATAAGTTCCGGCACCGATGATGGGGCTGTCGCCTACGCGCCCGAATTTTTTATTGGTCATTCCGCCCGTGCTGGTGGCAGCTGCAAGGTTACC
>DASPNB010000672.1:0-3402 GCA_035626755.1 Flavipsychrobacter sp. | reverse complement strand
TGCGGCAGCAGCTGGCCAGACGCGGTGAGACAGACAAACTGTATGATTCTGTTGCCACCATACCGGTTGCTGCTAATGATAGCGGAAGGATAGTGAAATATGCCGACTATCAGTACCGCACAGCGCGTGTCATCAACAACTCTGTAGGTGCTGTGAACAATTACATCACACTGAACCGCGGAGAGAAGGACGGTGTAAGAAAAAATATGTCTGTCATTTCTGCCAACGGCGCGGTAGGCCGTATCGTTAATACATCCGCTCATTTTTCTACCGCTATTTCGGTGTTGAGTAAAAAACAACAGGTGAGTGCCAAATTGAAAGACGGTACTATAGGATATGTTTCCTGGGATGGTAAAGACCCGTCGAGACTACAGATGAGGGATGTACCCAACCAGATAAAAGTGAGGAAGGGGGATACGGTATATACGACAGAGTACTCGTTCTTTCCCGCTAATGTGCCTATAGGTAAAGTGTACAAAACCACATTGATAAAGAGTAAGAACCTGCAGGTGTTGTATCTGCGCCCCACTGCCAATTTCCGCAACCTGCAATATGTGTATGTAGTGGAGAACAAAATGGCAAATGAAAGGATCAGGCTGGAAGAAGCTGCAAAAGAGGACGATAAATGACGACACTGATTAAAAATATTATCCGCTTTTGCATCATCCTGCTTATCCAGGTGCTGATACTCAACAAAGTGACTTTACAATGGTGGGCCCAACCGGCGGGGTTCCCTGTCTTCATCCCTTATTTGTATCACTTGTTTATACTGCTGCTGCCTTTTGAAACGCCGGTAGCTCTCTTGCTGTTCGCTGGTTTTTTCTGTGGGCTTTCTGTCGATTCGTTTATGAATACTGCGGGTATCCATGCATTTGCTACTGTCCTCATCGCCTACTTCCGCATTAATGTGCTGAATGCGCTGTTGCCCAAAAACCTGACGGAGTATTCCGGGCAGACACCCTCTGTAAAAAACATGGGCTGGTTGCCATTCATTGTATATGTTTCTTTCCTTATAGTGCTTCATCATGCCGCGTTCTTTACTATCGAACTCTGGAGCTTGTCTAACATTGGCTACCTATTGCTGAAGATATTTGCATCAGCGTTTACATCAGTGTTGCTTATTATCGCTTATGTATTGCTGTTCACACGGCAGACAGGTACAGGGAAATCGCAAAGGATACTGTAGTGATCTTCACAGATCTGAAACATTCTGTAAGGAAGAAAGTAATTTCATTGGCTTTCTGAGATCAACGGTGAACTTTAGCTGAGGGGTGCAGGTCAAACACCAGCAGATTATTATAGCGATACACTACGGGGAAAGAATTGCCCTGTTCGTCAGGGAATACATATGTCCCGGCTTTATTACTGCCCAGGTAATAAAAGTATCTTATATTGTAGCGACGCAGTTCTTTCAGTAGTTCGCTGTGTTCCGCCTGGTAAGGCATATTGTAGTAGGCATTACCTGAATGATATGCTAGCCGTACTATAAAATGTATGTCCTTTCCGCTATTCACATTGGTGGCAAAGATCCCTTTGATGCCCTGCCGCTCGAGGTTTTTCGCAGTTATATAAGCATCTTTTCCTTCCAGGAAACGTTCCTGCATATCTTTTACAGGTACTACCAGGTAGCTGGCCGCAAAGATGATGACGACCAATGATTTCAGCGGTTTGTTAAGGTATGCCTGTATGTACTGTATGCCCCATGCACTCAATATCATGCTCAATGGCAGCGTGTACCATATATACCGGGGTTCAAAGTTGATCAACAAAAAACTAAGCGGGAAGAGCAGGAAAGATAACAGGACGACAAATTGTGACCGGTTGAATTGTGCTTTCAGCTTTTTAGAAAAGGTTACACATAACCCCAGTAGCCAAATTACCGCATAGAAAGCTGAAATAGCATTCATGCTTTGTACCAGTTTTATGGCATTGTACACCAACCGTACTAATTGCAGGACAAAGAGGCTTGGCGAACTGTAAAAATGCGGAGTTGCGCCATTCACCCACCAGGGATCTTCCCAATAATAAGGGCTGTCAGGATATACTGGTGGCAACAAAACGTCAATGCCGTCCTTCCACAACGGATGGCCAAGCAGGTACCAGGAAAGATTGAGGTTACCGGCTGTACCTGTCATCAATATGCCGTATTTTTCATGCAGCAACCATATCCATGGCAGGCTGCCTACTATCATGACTGATATAGATATCGCCGATATTTTTAGCCATAGGTTACGATTCCCTGCCGTAACAAAAAATGTACATACTACTGTGTTCAGCATGAAAAAATGAAAACCGTATTGTTTGGCAAAATACCCCAGTGTGCCGGTGAGCCCCAACAATATCCATAATACAGGTCTTTGTGTAAACCTTTCTGCAAGCATCAGCCGCAATCCCAGCAGTAAAAAAGCGCACATCCACAAGTCACTGAAGGTTTGCATATATACAGCATAGCATAGGAAAAGGGATATAGTAACAGCTAATACCCATTGCATACTCCGTTGTACACTGAGTCGCACAGCAAGGGCATTACTGCTATATATGAAAGCTGCTGCTCCACAAGTATTGGCAATAATTGCTGCCGGAAATGTATCCTTCCCTGTTTTTATCAGCAGCGCTGTAAGCCAGGTACTCCATGGGCTCCAGTAGCCATTGATCGCTTTGTCATAATTTCCTGCCGCATAGCGCCGGGAAATGGTAAGATATGCCGTGGCATCCGGATCAATATAATATTGATAGTATGGATAGGCCAGCCACACCCCCACGCACAATATTGCAACTGCTAACAGGAACGGGCTATATTTTCTTATTGCGTTCAGTGATGAGTGCTTTTGCTCAAAAGTAAAATAACATTTTCTCATGGCATTATTTAAGAAAGCATTGGCTAAGTGTCACCCCTGTTTATCGACCCATTAGCCTTATATTTGATGCTGTGAGCTTTCTGTATCCTTTATTCCTGGTAGCTGGGCTGGCGCTGGCCATACCTGTGCTGATACATCTGTTCAACCTGCGCAGGTACAAAACGGTATATTTTCCGCATACCCGTTTCCTGAAGAACATTCAGCTACGTTCGCAGAAGCAATCGCAGGTAAGGTACAAATGGCTTTTAGCGTTAAGGTTGCTGTTCCTAGCTGCATTGATACTGGCGTTCGCACAACCCTTTTTTTTTGGTACGGATAAGCGGGATACAAAAAGGATCCAGGCTATATACATAGATAATTCGGGGAGTATGAGCCTGAAGAAAGATGCCCGGCGACTCGTGGACATGGCTAAGGAAGCAGCACGCCGGCAAATACGCAATGCTGCTCCGGGCACAAAGTTCGTATTGCTCACTAACGATGGTCCTGTTAGCTATCGCCCGATGCCGGCTGACAAAGTACTGGTGGGACTTGGTGCAATTGATAT
>DASPNB010000671.1:0-2058 GCA_035626755.1 Flavipsychrobacter sp. | reverse complement strand
AGGAAGCCCTGGCAGAAATGGACAAACTGGCCGGCACTGTAAGCAAATCTACTGCACAATACCCCATTCCCGTTATCTTCCACATTATGCTGAATGCAGCGCAGATCAACAACCTGGGTGGCACGGCAGGCATTAACGCTAGATGCGTGGCCCAGATAAACCAGCTGAATAAAGATTTTAACAGGAAGAACGCAGATAGTACGTTTATACCTGCGGGTTTGAAAGCGTTTTACGGCAATGCCAACCTGCAATTTGGCCTGGCACACAGGACTCCGACAGGAGCGTCTACACCGGGCTACGAGATCCTGACCACTACAGCCAATTCTTTCCCTCAAAATGGCGGACCTGGTTCAGGCTATATGTATAGCAGTGCCAAGTATTACAATGGCAACCCTAGCCAATGGGACCCAAGCAAGTACCTGAATATTTGGGTAGTTAACTTTTCTGACCCTAATTTGTTAGGAATAGCAGCACCACCTTATATGGCATACAATGGCGGACAGCTTCCGCTGAATGAAAGGGGTGCTACCATATCATTTGGTACACTGGGTAACAAGCCTACTACCAGCCCGTACCTGTATTACAGCACTCCGTACGAACTTGGAAGGACACTTACGCACGAACTGGGACACTACTTTGAACTTCGCCACATTTGGGGCGACGATGGTGGTCTGTGCCCAACACAGACAGGCGGACAAGATGATGGAATAACTGATACACCGCCACAGGCGGATGCTTCAAGCGGCTCTATGAGTGGTGTTCAATACGACGGTTGTACCTCAGGTGGCAACGGCATCATGTATATGAACTTCATGGACTACTCAAACGACAACAGGTCGCTAATGTTTACGATTAAGCAAGCGCAGCACATGCACATATACGTGGATGGCACCAACTCCGAATCGCATTCACTGACCCAGCACCCGGAGCTTACCATGTGGCCTACAGAAGTGAGCTCAATTGAAATGAGCAATCACTTTGATGTTTTCCCTAATCCATCGAATGGCAGATTTAGCCTTAACTTTGCCGGTGTACCAGAGTCGCTGCAACAAGTGAAGGTGACCAATATGATGGGTCAGACTGTATTCGAGCAAAGCGCTGAAGCTAATACCGGTATCTATACAATTGATATTTCGGGTATGAGCAAGGGCATTTACTTTGTGCAATGCCATTTCGCTGAAGGAGTGGTGACTAGGAAAATAGTAGTAGAATAATGAATGAGTCATTCAGCTTAGAACAAGTATTACAACAAGCACATTTAGATAAGCAACTGCTCACCATAGCAGAAAAAGTAAAGAGTCAGCAACGCCTTACCGAAGAGGAAGGCGTTGTGCTTTTTGAGCAAGGCGAGCTGGCTTACCTGGGGGCTTTGGCCAACCATGTAAGAGAAAGACTGCATGGTGACAAGGTTTACTTCAACCGGAATTTCCATATAGAGCCCACGAACGTTTGTGTGTTTACCTGCAACTTCTGCTCTTACTCCCGCCAATACAAGCACCGCGATGAGGGCTGGGAATTGAGCATAGATCAGATGATGGATATGGTGCGCAAATATGACGGAGAGCCCGTAACAGAGGTGCACATAGTAGGTGGCGTTCACCCTAAGATGAACCTGGAGTTTTTCTGCGAGCTGATCAGCCAAATAAAGGCCCACCGGCCGAAGCTGCACATAAAGGGCTTTACCGCAGTGGAACTTGACTACATGTTCCGCAAGGCAAAGCTGACTACCCAGGAAGGCATGCAGAAGCTGAAAGACGCCGGTCTGCAGTCGCTACCGGGTGGCGGAGCCGAGATATTCCACCCCGAGGTAAGGGATGTGATATGCGCTGATAAAGTGGATGGTGATGGTTGGCTGGACATACATGCCACAGCGCACAACCTGGGTATGCATAGCAATGCAACCATGCTGTACGGGCATATAGAAAAATATGAGCACCGTGTAGACCATATGAGCAGGCTGCGCCAGCTACAGGATAAGACACGAGGATTCAACTGCTTTATACCGCTCAAGTTCAGGAACAAGGACAATGACATGTCGGGGATAGCTGAGGTATCTAT
>DASPNB010000670.1:0-2362 GCA_035626755.1 Flavipsychrobacter sp. | reverse complement strand
CAGGAGACAAAGAACTGTATGAAAAAATTTCTATCTGTAATGGCATTGCTGCTTTGCTTACAAGCCTGTAAAAAATCGAATGATATATCACCTCTTCCTCCCAGTCTGCAGACCATGATCAGCGAAACGGAGGACTGCAGTTGCCAGCCCTATCTAAGCTTGTACGAATGGAAGGGCAGACGGGTCTACCTGAAAGGATTCACTGGACCTGCCTGTAACTGGGTGCCTGCCTACTATGATGAGCATGGCCAGCCACTCATGATGATTGCCACCTACACGCTGGATCAGTTTCTGGCAGAAAGCAAACTGGTAAAGCTGATATGGGAATGTCGGTAAGCTAACAGGATGTAGCCACTACAACATTTGGTATCTATGCATTCAAAGGTGATGATTTACTTTCCATACACCTCCAGCATCTTCTTCAGGTCATCCAGCGTATTGATCTCCTCCGGCTTTTTATCCTTCCGCCACCGGCTCATACGTGGAAAACGCAGGGCCACTCCCGATTTATGCCGGCTGCTGGCAGCTATGCCCTCAAAAGCTATCTCAAATACCAGCTCAGGTTTTACTGTTCTTACGGGACCAAACTTCTCTATTGAATTCCGCTTTACAAAAGCATCCACCTGCGCAAACTCCTTATCCGTCAAACCTGAATAGGCTTTTGTAAAGGGGATCAACTTATCGCCATTTCGCACAGCAAATGTGTAATCGGTATAAAGATTACTTCTCCTGCCCGCTCCTTTCTGTGCATAGATCATTACCGCATCTATCACCAGCGGATCGATCTTCCACTTCCACCAGTCGCCCCTTTTCCGTCCTACCTGGTACACCGACGATTTCTTTTTCAGCATAAATCCTTCAGCTCCCATTTCTCTTGAGTTCTCCTGCAGCTTTGCCAACTCTTCCCAGGTAGAGAAGGGAACGGCCTCCGAAAGCAACAACGTCGGATTAGCCATCTCCTTGACAATAGCTTCCAGCTTCTCTCTTCTGTCCGTAAGAGATTTGCTTCGCCAGTCCTCGCCTTCATATTCCAACAAGTCATAGGCAAAGAAGGCAATGGGCGCCTCCTGCAATTGTTTCTTGGTCACGTTCTTTCGGCCAATGCGTGTTTGCAATAAGGCAAAGGCAAGAGGCTTCCCTTCCACAGCAGGAATAATCTCTCCATCCAGCACCAACCCATCCGGCAGCAGGCTTTGTAAAACAGCATACTCCGGGAACTTTTCTGTCATTATACCTTCGCCTCTGCTCCACACAAATAGCTCACCATTACGCTTGATGATCTGTCCGCGTATACCATCCCATTTCCATTCTGCTTGCCACTCCTCTGGTTCCCCCAATACAGATAAATCTTCTTCTATCGCATACGCCAAGTAAAAAGGATAAGGCTTGGAGAAGTCAGTAGCAACAGCATGCTCGCCCAGCAGTTCATCAAACGTGATGGTAGAAGGATCCCATTGTCCGCTGATACGGTGGGCAATAACAGAAGACTCTAGCTGCAGTACTTTCGCCAGTGCATTCACCATAATACTCTGCGATACACCAATGCGGAAGCCACCGGTAATCAGTTTATTGAACACAAACTGCTCGGCCCTGTTCATGCCCCGCCAGCTCTCCATAATAAAACCTTTCCTGGCATCTTCGCTTTCCTTTTCTATCGATTTTAGGCCTTCAATATAATAGTGCAGCGGCTCCGGATGTTGCTGCTCAACAGCTGTTTCGGGCAGCAGCAGGGCAATGGTCTCTGCCAGGTCACCTACGGTATGGTAACTCTCTTCAAACAACCAGAAAGGCAATCCTGCTACTTCAATGGCATACGATGCCAGTTGTGTCGTATTCACGGCTCTCTTCGGACGGCGCCCGCTGAACAATGCAATCACCCATACCTTGTCCTTTTCATCTGCCTCCGATGAAAAATAGTCCACCAGCGCCTCCAGCTTATCGTTGGTCTTCGTGCTGGTTCCCACCTTCGTTACCAATTCTGCAAACTGCCGCATGTGGCTATCGATGTTTTGTTTCTAACCATTTACCATTTGTTGTCCGTTGTCTGAAATACAACAACCATTCTGATCGCCCTAACGAACAACAATCAACAGGCAACGATCAACTATCAACTATCTACTGTCAACGCACCTTCCCCTACCTCTTCCTCATCATCCCCATACTCCGATTTCACCTCTCTTGCCTGGATGCCATTCTCTCTTAAGTACCGGCTGAAAGCGGCCTGGAAACCATGCGTTGCATATACACACTCCGCTTCTGTTGCCTTGCAGGCTTTTAAAAGTCCATCCCAGTCGGCGTGGTCGCTCAGAATAAATCCTGCATCAGCGTTCCTTCGCCTCACGGCTCCCCTCACCTGCATCCA
>DASPNB010000669.1:0-4198 GCA_035626755.1 Flavipsychrobacter sp. | reverse complement strand
AAAGAGTACATAGCGGCCGTTCTCGGTGTTGATATAATCGAAGGAGAATAAGTGCTGGTTCCTGTACATCATTCCGAAGGGGTAAAACTGCCAGGTGCCTTTCCTTGCTTCAGCCTGGTCGAAGGCACCTATCAGGGTCATCACATACTGCGACTTCATAATGCCCATGCCGTTTATTTCTTCGGCAGTAGTATCCAGGTCTACTATACCTATGTTATCCAGGTAGGTGCGATAGCTTACTGAGCCGCGGCTGCTGGTGATCGTTTCTGTGATCGTTTCTTCCACACATATGCTGGTGCTGCCGTTGGTGTTAACGACCATATTCTGCGGAAAGCCGGAGAATGGCTTGGCCACCTTAAAGTGGTCGCTCATGTATTTGCTCACCATTTTATACTCCAGCGGCTTTACGTGAAGAGGTTGCAAGGTTTCAGGGTCTATTACGCTCATCAGCACCATGTAGTAGTTGGTGGTTTTGTTGCGCATAAACTTGCTGGTGCTCCTCATGTAAGTGCAGGTCAGCAGCTGTATTTTATTGCTAACGGAGTTATAGCGCATCACGCCTCCGGTCTCTTTAAAATCGTCGGTATAGTCCAGCAGTTCGTGGGAGAAATCGGTTTCACCGGCTCTCAGTCTTGAGATGATAACACGTGAGTCTTTTCCGCCTGCGGCTTTGGTATTAAATCCGTAGGCTGCAACAATTGCTTTTTTGTCGTCTACGGTCATGGCTATGTAGTTGACGAACTTAAAGTTGCCCGGGTTGCCGTAAATCTGCTCACTCAAAGGTTTATGATCCGCGGAATAGTGGTACAGTTTCAGTCGTTCCTTGCTGTCTTCAGCAAAGCCATGAAAGGCCAGTACGCCATAGGCATTGCTCACAGGGTCTACCTCTATGTGAAACTTACTTGGCTGCACGTCGCCATAAGCCATCGCCCAGCCGGAGCCGCCTTTGTACTTCGCTATAGTAGCTATCGATTTGTCTTCTACCATCGCCCCGGTTTCGGGGTTGAAACGCAGGCGGTACAGGTTAGGTGCGCGGCCTTCCATCTGGGTAAAGAAGATCACTGCCTCGCCGTTTATGTCGTGAATGCCGTTGATGGTAGCAGAGCCTATTTTTTCGGCTGAGAGCTTTTTGCCTTCTATTTCTTTCTTCACAATGGCCTTGTGTGCCTTGTCGTAGATGGTGTAGCTGATAGAAGACTTCGTAATGTGAAAATGGAAAGTGTTTCCGTTTCTTACTTGCAGCACTTTGTTGAAACCACCTTCGGGTTCTTCAAAGGGCTCGCTGACAGAAACCTGGGGTTGGGCTACAGCCGGGCATACAGAAAGGAGCAGGGCTATAAGTAAAAAGAGGGTAGAACGCATGTTGGAAATTGGTTTAAGTGCCCACAAAATAGTGATACAGAACGATTTGGATTAATATTTTTTAATCCCATATTGATGCAATGCTTCCGTTTAATACCTTTGCGCCGTATTCAAAATTTTCAATCTGCAATCAGCAATACTATTATGGATTACCGTATAGAAAAAGACACGATGGGCGAAGTGCAAGTGCCTAAGGATGCTTACTATGGCGCCCAAACCCAACGCTCGATCGAAAACTTCAAGATAGCACAGGACATTAACCGCATGCCTAAGGAGATCATCCGTGCTTTCGCTTACCTGAAAAAAGCAGCTGCCCTCACCAATGCTGAAATAGGTGGTATGGCGCAGGAAAAAGCTGATGCCATAGGCAAAGTGTGTGACGAAATACTGGAAGGCAAGCTGGACGACCAGTTTCCGCTGGTGGTATGGCAGACGGGCTCGGGTACACAGTCTAACATGAACGTGAACGAGGTGGTTGCCTACCGCGCCCACGTGGTGAATGGCGGCCAGCTTACTGATAAAGAAAAGTTTATTCATCCTAATGATGATGTAAACAAATCGCAGTCGTCTAATGATACATTCCCTACGGCGATGCATATTGCAGCCTATAAGATGCTGGTAGATGTTACCATCCCCGGCATTAAGAAACTGCGCGATACACTTGCTGCCAAAAGCAAGGAATATATGGATGTGGTGAAGATAGGCCGTACCCATTTTATGGATGCGACACCTATTACGGTAGGACAAGAGCTAAGCGGCTATGTATCGCAACTGGACCATGGCCTGAGGGCTATTAATAATACTCTCGCTCACCTCAGCGAACTGGCGCTTGGCGGTACGGCAGTTGGTACCGGTATCAACACTCCTAAGGGTTATGCTGTGAATGTGGCTGAGAAGATAGCTAAGCTGACAGGATTGCCTTTCGTGACTGCTGAAAATAAGTTCGAAAGCCTGGCGGCCCACGACGCTATAGTAGAAGCTCACGGTGCGCTGAAGACAGTAGCTGTTAGCCTGATGAAGATCGCTAATGATATCCGCATGCTGAGCTCAGGTCCGCGCTCGGGTATTGGTGAACTTTTTATTCCTGACAACGAGCCGGGTTCTTCTATCATGCCGGGCAAGGTGAATCCTACCCAGTGTGAGGCCCTGACGATGATAGCTGCACAGGTGATGGGCAATGATGTGGCCATCAACATAGGCGGCGCTACGGGACACTTTGAACTGAATGTGTTTAAGCCCGTGATGATCTACAACTTCCTGCATAGTGCAAGGCTGATAGGGGAGGGCTGTGTGTCGTTTAACGACAAGTGTGCTATAGGTTTGGAACCAATACAAAAGAACATTGATCAGCACCTGCATAATTCACTGATGCTGGTAACTTCTCTGAATACTAAGATAGGTTACTACAAGGCTGCTGAAATAGCCCAGACAGCCCACAAGCAAGGCAAGACGCTGAAGCAAACAGCTATTGACCTGGGATATGTTACGGCCGAACAATTTGATGAGTGGGTAGATCCTAAGACGATGGTTGGTGAGATATAGTTGATAAACTAAGTGTAATAAAAAAGTCCCCCCGGTTCAGCCGGTGGGACTTTTTTTATTGTTTTAATTTCTACCAAACGTACTGCTTCTTATTCAGCAGGGTAGCCTCACCGGCAATGGTTTGTGCGCCACCGTCTGCTTCATACACGGCGCATTCGTATAATATGCGGTTCTTCTCGGGGAAGATCTCTTTTACGGTAACTACCGCTTCATAGTCAGTATCTACAAACATAGGTTTCAACCATTTCATGCTCTGGTTCATATATACATGTCCATCGGCATACCAAAGGGCGCCGAATATCTTGGTAAATACACTGGCTCCCAGGAAACCATGGATAATATTGCGGCCAAACATACTGTCTTTTCCTGCCTGCGGATCGATGTGCAGGGGGTTTACATCGCCGCTCACGCGGGCATAAGTATCTACATCGTCTTGAGTGTAACTGAATTTGTGACGGAATTCGTCTCCAACTTTTAGCATAATTCTATATTTATAATTGGCTTCCAAAATAGTCTTTTTGGAATAATATGGAAGTGGATATCAAGGTTCTTTAAACGGGTCCAAACCCGGTCAAATACCTGAAAATGAGGCTTTTAACCCTTGGAAGCGCTTGAAATAATGATTATTTAATGCTGTGGATAAAAGAATTTGCAAAAATCTAATGAAACTTCGCTACCTTTGCGCCGCCAAAAGGAAGTATCAGAACCGGGATTTTTGGGATTTTTAAGATTACCCGCGATTCTTAAAACTGCAGAAGAGATAGCTAAAATAGTGAAAATTCATATTGGCGCAACAATTTTTTAAAAAATATTTAAAAAGATAAAAATCGAAATTATGGCTAACCAAAACACTAACAACATTGTGGATAGCGTAGTGAACGCTCAAAAGCAAGCAGTTGACAACGTGGTTGAAAATGCTAAGAAATTTGCTAACGGCAACAGCCTGGTAAATGAAACAGTACAGAAAGGCAGCGAGTGGTACAAGAATTGGTTAGACAACCAAACTTCTTTCTTTAAGACTTCAACTGAAAAAGCTGAGAGTGCTACTGAAAATGTGACGGAGAACGCTTCTAAAATGAACGAATTCTACACTAACTGGATGAACAGCCAGGCCAACTGGGCAAAGCAAATGTGGGAAACAAGCCAGGAATGGTTTAAGAACACAGCTAACAATGCTTCTGCCGCTAACAGCAACCCAATGGGCCAGTGGAATAACATGATGAACAACTGGAGCAACTGGAGCAATACCATGAACCAGGCGAACAACTGGAACACACAGTGGAACAACTGGATG
>DASPNB010000668.1:0-3960 GCA_035626755.1 Flavipsychrobacter sp. | reverse complement strand
AAGACATGAAACACCAGCCGCACACTAAAACCCGCTTCTATGGCTCATCTCCAAATTTCAAACTGGCACTTATGTGGCACTAGCCTGGCAGCGTCCGGCAGCACACCGGCAGTATCTGGCAACTTACACGGCAGCATCCGTCACAGACATGGCACCGTCTGGCAAAACGAATCCCGGTCCGGCCTACATGTCCTCTTCTTCCTCAGTACTGAAATTTATATTCAGCATACTACCCAGTATATCAGCAAAATTATATCCTCCGGTTTCCGCTATCTTCTTGCTGATAAGCGAATACTCTGCAAGCCCGTGCAGCAGGAATTCCATCAGCAGGCCTGCTTGCTTTTCATCGGCATTGGGATAGTAGTGTTTCACGGCGCCGTATAGTCCGTCTACGCTATATAGTTTTTGGAGATAAACATCATCATTCTCATCCTGTAGCATAGCCAGGCTATTACCCGCGCCAAACCAATCAATAATGGATTGATAAGGGTTCGACTTGCTTTTTTTGTTCGGCTGTTCTCTCGCCAGCTTTTTAAACGATTGCGGATCAGGGAAATATTGGGTAAACAACGCCCTGATGCCTTGCCCCATCAGGCGGTAAGCTACATTTTGCGGTCCTTCCAGCTCACCTTCATACACCAGCTCAATTTTACCCGTAATGGCCGGAACAACACCAATGAAATCTGCGATGCGCACCATTGTCTTATCGCTGCCCGAAAGTAAGGTTCTTCGCTCTGCAGTACTCACCAGGTTTTCATAAGCAGCTATCGTCAGCCGTGCCGAAACACCACTTTTCTGATCCACGTACTCGCTTTTGCGTGCTTCCATGGCTATTTCCTCTATCAGCAGTTTGCAGATCTCGGGTACTTCTATTTTCAGCTTCTGTTCTTCAAGCACATTAGCCTCTTGTTCCGTTATGGCTTTGGAAACAGCCACCGTTTTAGGATAGTGAGTTACAATCTGGCTCTCTATTCTATCTTTTAGCGGAGTTACTATGCTGCCCCTGTTGGTGTAGTCTTCAGGATTGGCTGTGAAGATGAACATTATGTCCAGCGGCAGCCTCAGCTTAAATCCCCGTATTTGAATATCACCTTCCTGCAGGATATTAAACAGCGAAACCTGTATGCGGGCCTGCAGGTCCGGTAATTCATTGATCACAAATATTCCCCTGTGCGAGCGGGGTATAATTCCATAGTGGATCACTTTTTCATCAGCAAAGCTGAGGCGCATATTCGCAGCCTTTATGGGGTCAATATCTCCTATCAGGTCCGCTACCGATACATCGGGTGTAGCGAGCTTTTCTCCATAGCGCTCACTCCTGTGCAGCCAGTCGATGGGCGTTTCATCTCCTTTTGATTCAATTAATTCACGGGCGTAGATTGATATGGGCGCAAAGGGATCGTCGTTTATTTCACTACCGCTCACGTATGGTATCCATTCATCCAGCAAATTGACGATGTCTCTTGCCATCCGTGTTTTTGCCTGCCCCCGCAGGCCCAGGAATAGAATATTATGTCGGGAAAGCAGGGCGCGTTCTACATCGGGAATTACTGTTTCTTCATAGCCCAGCACACCTTCAAAGGGCTTGCCTTTTTCTTTAATAGATCTGACAAGGTTTTCCCTTATCTCTTGTTTTACACTTTTAGGAAGGTATCCTGATCTTTTCAATTCGCCGAAGTTGCCTATTGCCGGCCTGGTAGTTTTGTCGCCTGTCATATTACATCCTGAACAATAAAATTACGCTTAGTATTTATTCGAAAATTTCGCCCTTGCGATCAGTGTATAGATTGTATTGATAGCTAGTGCTGGTCACCATACCATAGGTCGTCTATCGTCATATCCAGCTTGTGTACGGTAGAAGGTTTGGGAGACACTTCCTCCATGTATACTTCATATTCTATCCGGTCTTTTACGGATAACCAGGAGCCCTCAAAGGTCTTTCCTTTCATTTCCAGCTCCATCACGCTTTCTTCCGGCTCCTGGGTAAAATACCATTTGCCGTTTTCTTTATGAACCCTCATTTTAAAGTACTCACCTTCTTCATCAAATTTGAAGATGGCTATCCATTCACAAACACGTTCGGGACAACCGCCGCGCAGATACTGCACATACATGGTCACCGGCTTTTCGTCATCCAGCAGCCCGAAGTAGTATTTTCTTGCAACAACCTCACGGCGCGTGCTCACCTCTCCATCATCATCGCCGTTCTCAGGGTCGGCATTCTTCAGGCTATCTATGGCCCGTTTCATGCTGTCTATGTCTATTCCCTGTTCTATCAGTTCGTTTAGCCAGGCTATCTCGCCTGCCATTTTTTTCCTGTATTCATCTTCGTCGCTTGCTTCAAAAATATCTACTACTCGTCCGCCATACCACTTGCCTTGTATGTTTTGGATATCTGTTACGGCTACACCATAAGTCTTGCGGTTAAATCCGTCGCGTAAAAAAATAAATCCTTTGAAACGCAAGGGGGAGATGTGGTTATACCCCACCATGTCCTGCGTCAGGTCCATCTTTTTCAGCTCATACCTGGCAAGGGTTACGCGATCCCAGTGAATTGAAGAATCTTCTCCTTTCTCTACTACATAATTAAAATCAAGACCTATTTGAGGATTAAAAAAAGGATCGAATTTCCTGACTGTATTGGGTACCTGCCTTAATTGAGCTACCTGCATTGATGCCGCTATATTCGTATCCTTAAAGTTGACAACAAGTTTCCACAGGTCATCAAATTTCATAAACTGCGAAGCGTGAAGAACAGAATCTTTTACCTTGAGGCTATTCACAATGCGCATAACCAATTCCTTTTCGCTTTTAGCCGGTGGCAGCGAATTCTTATCCTCAGGTTCGGCAAGGACAATTTGTGAGTTCAGGACAGCACAAATCAGCAAAAAAAAGATCAGGCGCATCATTGTCGGTACTTTGGCTAAAGATAGCAAACTAGTGGCCAAACTTGCCTTATTAGCCCAATTCCCAAGCCTGTTTCGTGATAATCTAGTCAATAGTAGCGCATTACAATTAGCATTTTCGCATAATTTGTATAGCGGCTGCAACCAGGTATTTATAGCCAGAATTTGGCGCCTGGAGGCTTGCTCCTACTTAAAAAAAATATTTTGTCAGAATTAGTTGATTTTTATATCTGCAAAAGTTAACTTTAAGAAAACTTTAACCGTTTGGGTTCACCACGCGGATGTAATTATATTTCAAAAGACATTTGTTATGCTCAGAAAAATTACGCTATTCATTACCGGACTCATCGCAGTAACAGGCGCATCGGCACAGTGCCCTACCGTTACTTGCCCCGGCAACATTACTGTAGCAAAAGCACCGAATACATGCGGTCAAACAGTGACCTTTACGGCACCCACTGGTACCGATCCGTGCAACCTTTTACCAACTGTAGTAAACTTTAGCTACACCGGTGCTGTGCAAACCTGGACTGTTCCCGCGGGCGTTACATCCATTACCGTGGATGTGAAAGGCGCCGGTGGTGGTCAGAGTACATCTTATGGTACTGTATATACTTCTAATACGCCCGGTCAGGGTGGCCGTGCGCAGGCAACCATCCCTGTAACACCAGGCCAGGTACTCAATATTTATGTGGGTGGTAAGGGCGCAGATGCGCAAGCATACTCTCCATCCACTGGTGGCTGGAATGGCGGCGGTAGTGAAACTAATAGTTCTGGCTACCAGGGCGGCGCAGGTGGTGGTGCTTCTGACATAAGGATCGGCGGTACAGCACTTTCAAATCGTGTTATAGTTGGCGGCGGCGGCGGTGGTGCAGGTATGAACTGCCCATCGGGAATGACCGGCGGCAACGGCGGCGGCACAAGCGGACTTGCGGGGATGACTTGCAGTAGCGCGTCTACCTGCCAGTGTGGCCAGGGTGGCACACAAAATTCAGGCGGTGCCCAGGCTACCTGTTATTCAGGACCTACTCCGGGATCTTTAGGTACAGGTGGT
>DASPNB010000667.1:0-3174 GCA_035626755.1 Flavipsychrobacter sp. | reverse complement strand
TGATAATATTTTTAGGCTGTCCAGAAATTTCCGCCCAGCTTCTATACCGCCTTTTAACTCGAAGCATACAATGCCGCCGCCATCTTTCATTTGCTTTACTGCAGTAGCGTATTGGGGATGCGAAGTAAGGAATGGGTATTTGACCCACGAGAGCTTAGCGTGACCCTCCAATGCCTGCGCTATATAAAGGGCATTAGCTGCATGGCGTTCCATGCGTACTTCCAGTGTTTCTATACTCTTACTTAAGAGCCAGGCATTGAAAGGAGAAAGGGCAGGCCCAGTACTGCGGCAGAATAAGAAGATCTCTTTGATAAGCTCTTTTCTGCCAACTACTACGCCGCCTAAAACACGTCCCTGTCCATCGAGCCATTTGGTAGCCGAATGAACCACCAGGTCGGCGCCATAAGCAATTGGTTGCTGGCTTACCGGTGTAGCAAAGCAGTTATCGACATTGAGAATAATGTTGTGCTTTTTGGCCAGTGCAGCAATCGCTTCCAGGTCAATAACATCCAGGCCAGGATTGGTAGGAGTTTCGACATAGATCATTTTAGTATTGGGCCTGATGAGCGATTCCCATTCTTGCGGCTTAGTTACATGAAAGTAGCTATGCTCGATGCCATACTTAGGGAGGTACTTGGTAATGACCGTGTGTGTGCTGCCAAAGATGGCACTGCAGGACAGGAGGTGGTCGCCCTGCTTTAATAGCGCCATAAAGCAGGCAAAGATGGCACTCATGCCTGAAGCAGTGGCAAAGCCTGCCTCTGCACCTTCTAAAATACACATACGGTCGACAAACTCCTGTACATTAGGGTTAGAGAAACGGCTGTAGATATTGTCATCAGATTCATCGGCAAAGGCTGCTCTCATGTCTTCGGCATTATCGAAGCAAAAGCTGCTGGTTAAGAACATAGGCGCTGAGTGCTCCATTTCGTTGGTCCTGTCAATTTGCCTGCGAATGGCAGCTGTCATGCGATCTTGCTTCATGTAGATGATTATTGTTTCAGCCAGGCTGAAAGGTGATGGGAGATGGCTGCTGTCTCCACTAAAAAGCCATCGTGCCCGTAGATAGAATCAATGGCAACAAATGTAGCACCGGGTATATGTTCGGCCATTGTTTTCTGTTCCTGTAACGGACATAATAAATCGGAAGTAATGCCAATGATCAATGTATTGGCTTTGATACTGCTAAGTACTTCTGTCAACTTTTGCCGACCCCTGGCAATGTTGTGCGAGTCCATGGCTTTGGTCAAGGTCCAGTAACTGTGAGCAGAGAACCTGTCGGCCAACTTATTGCCCTGGTAAAGAATGTAAGAAGAGGCTTTGAAGTCATCCAGTTTGTTGTTGTCTTCGTCTGTCTGTTGCTTCACAAAGGAGATGTAACTTCTATAAGTAAGCATACCAATAGCCCTGGCTACTTTTATTCCATCCTTTCCAGCAGTGGTTGTTCTTTCAGTCCATGATGGATCTAACTCTATAGCCATGCGCTGGGCTGTGTGAATAGCAATGCCCCATGCACTTTCCCTGGGTGAGGTGGCTAGCAGAAAAAGGCGGTTGATCAAAGAAGGTTGCAAGAGTGCCCACTCCAAGGCCTGATAGCCCCCCATGCTTCCACCGACCAGTAGTTGAAATTTAGTAATGCCCAGGTGATGGCGTAACAAGTCATGGGCTGTTACCATGTCCCTGATGGTTATAAGAGGAAATGAGTTGCCGTAGATCGTGCCAGTAGCAGGGTTGATGCTAGCGGGCCCTGTTGTACCATAGCAGGAGCCTAGAATGTTGTCACAAACAATGAAGTAGGTGGAGGTGTCGAAAGGAAGACCTTCTCCGATTAATCCCGGCCACCATTCCTGTGCACCTGCACTGGCTGTCAATGCATGACAGATCCAGATGACATTGTCGCCTTTTTCGTTTAACTGTCCCCAGGTTTGATAAGCTATTTCTAATCCAGGTAAGGTTTCGCCGTTTTCTACTATAAATGGTTGTTGATGACGGTAAACTTGCATACTTCAGTCGCCTCTTTCAAAGCGGTAAAGTTATTTGATTAGCCCTTGTAAACAGTATGCAGAGTTTAATTCAAAAAGAGCTTAATCTTTCGTTCAATCAGAACAGAGCCTTTTGAAATATCAAAAAGGTCTGCTTCTTCATCGGTAGTAATGTAAAACAGGAAAGCCTCCAGGAGAGTCGGGAAAACCTTTGTATACTTTTTCCGGTAAATAACTTTGAAGAGGCCTTTGTCGCCCTTATAAAATTCGGCTGCATTAGATAACCGAAATAAGACAGCATCGGCACTTGGTTGGAAAATGCGATTCATAGACATTGGATTTGGATGGACAACGAAAATAGGAAGACCCTTAACCCTGGACAAGCGGGAAAGGACTTAAGATTATAGTAGAATTACGCATATTTTTAATATTCTGAATCAATCTTTCAACTTATGCAAGGCAAAGAACTTTTGGAACATTGCAAGCGACTGAAAACAATTGCGGATACAGGAATCCTGTACAGTACCAATGAGTATGATCAGGAACGGTATACCGAATTAAGAGCGATGAGCTTAGAGCTACTAAGCATGATAGGTGGACATAGGGTAGAAGAATTAAATGCAGCTTTCCTACTAGTAACTGATCATCCGACAGCGAAAGTAGACGTAAGGGGGGTGGTACTGTCGGATGATAAACGCATATTGCTGGTAAGAGAAAGTATAGATGGTAGATGGTCATTACCCGGAGGATGGGCCGAGATAGGGCATAGCCCGATGGAGACCGTGATAAATGAGTGCAAAGAAGAAACAGGATTGGACGTGCAGGTTGAAAAACTGCTGGCAGTGTTTGACAAGAGAAAACATCCTCATACGCCCCAAGCGACATATGTCTATAAAATGGTGTTTTACTGTACGGCCACCAGCCATGAGATACAAAAGGGGTTTGATGTATTGGACGTACAGTATTTTCCTATTGACAACCTGCCAGCTTTATCCCAAAACCGAATCCTGGAAAGCCAAATAAAGATGGTCTATGAGAAGATCATTAAGCAAGCCTGGGAAGCTTATTTTGATTAGCGGCTTCAGTACTTACCGGTAATACACTTCACTCCACCTTAACTCGTTTTTGAACTGGTAGAGGTCTGTTTTCTTGTTGATCAATACATACTCGATACCTGCCATCTCGGCAAAGT
>DASPNB010000666.1:0-3343 GCA_035626755.1 Flavipsychrobacter sp. | reverse complement strand
ATCAGCCCTATGTTCAACACATCTACTCTCTCGGCAGCACTCAATGCCATACGCTATTATTTTGGGTAATATGGCTAAATTAATAATTACTATGATATTACACATGCCTCCCAACCCTCTCCCACGGATATTTTTAGTATTAATTAACAACTTAACTTTATCCCATGGCAGAAGACCTACAAATAGCTAAAGGAACGAAGGAAGACCAATACTCATCCATTATACCGCAGATTGACGCACTCATCACCTACGAGAAAGACCTGGTCGCCAACCTGGCCAACGTGGTGGCTGCTCTTAAAGAACAATTCGGCTGGTTTTGGGTAGGTTTTTATTTAGTAAAGGAAGACGAACTGGTACTCGGCCCTTTCCAGGGACCTGTTGCCTGCACCCGCATCAAAAAAGGCAAAGGCGTTTGCGGCACCAGCTGGGCCGAAGCTAAAACTATTGTTGTCCCCGACGTCGACAAATTCCCCGGTCATATTGCCTGCAGCAGTCTTTCCAAGTCTGAAATCGTAGTCCCAGTCATCCGCAATGGCAAAGTCATCGGTGTACTCGACGTCGACAGCGCCGACTATAATACCTACGACGAAACAGATCGGCACTTCCTCGAAAAAATAGTAGCCCTCATAAATTTCAACTCATAAACCTGACACTTTTCTCCTGCGTTGGAGTAATACAGCAGCTGAACTAATTAATTACTCCCTCGCCCTTTGGATTCCCCCTTTAGGGGGCTAGGGGGTTCACTTCATAAAGATATAGCTCTCCACATCCTTCTTGCTAATCTTTTTATCAGAAAGGATCGTCAGTCTTTCCACTACGTTCCTTAGCTCACGTATATTACCGGTCCAGTTATACGCCTGCAAGGCCTTCACTGCCGCATCTTCTATTTCCTTTATCGGCTGCTTGTACTCTTCAGCTATATCCTTCAGAAAGTGCTCTATCAACGCAGGTATATCATCGCGCCTGTCATTGAGCGAGGGCACGTGTATCAATATCACACTCAGCCTGTGATAAAGATCAAGCCTGAATTTCTTCTCCTCTACTTCCTTCAGCAGATCCTTATTGGTGGCGGCTATAACACGCACATCTACTTTTATCTCCTTCTCACCACCTACCCGTGTTATCTTTCCTTCCTGCAGGGCGCGTAGCATCTTAGCCTGTGCGTCATGGCTCATATCTCCTATCTCATCCAGGAAGAGCGTGCCTCCGCTTGCTTGTTCAAACTTGCCTATACGCTGTTTAATAGCCGACGTAAACGACCCCTTCTCATGCCCGAAGAGTTCACTCTCTATCAGCTCCGAGGGTATCGCAGCACAGTTCACTTCTATCAGTGGTGCATGCGCGCGGTTGCTCAGCTCATGTATCCTGCGGGCTACCAGTTCCTTACCCACTCCATTCTCACCCGTTACCAGTACTCGGGCATCGGTCGGTGCCACTTTTTCTATCGTCTCTTTTATTTTAGCCATTCCCTCGCTTCCGCCAATCATTTCACCCGCACGGGTAATGCGCTTGCGTAGTTGCTTGGTCTCTGCTACCAGTGAGCGCTTATCCATAGCGTTACGGATAGTGATCAGCAACCTGTTCAGGTCCGGCGGCTTGGATATATAATCGAAAGCGCCCTTCTTCACAGCCTCCACGGCCGTCTCTATATTACCGTGACCCGATATCACTATAAAGGGCGTATCAGGCTTTTCTTCTTTTGCTGCCTGCAGCACTTCCAGCCCGTCTTTCTTGGGCATCTTTATATCGCAGAGTATGCAATCGTAATTGTTGTCTTTTATTTTCTTTATCGCTTCTTCACCATCCGCCGCTTCCTCTACAGCAAAGCCCTCAAAGTTCAGTATCTCTGTGAGCGCCTTCCGTATCGCCTTTTCATCATCTACTATCAGTATTGTTTGTGCCATAATGCCGTGTGTTTACAGCTGCAATGCAACTATTAAGCCAAAATAACAACAAAATGACAACAATATCCTCCAACAAAATTCCGCTGCTGCTTTTTGTATGGACAGGGGACATGGGTAACATTGTACCGGGGAGGTTCACAGCATTGGGTCCGCTCGCCCAACACGAAAAGCAATTGGCGCTCAACTATCAGCCCACCCTATACCCATATATTAAAATCTCGCTGCAACTTTGTCAGTACAAAATAAAGGCACTAATTTTGATTAGATGCATGTACATACATTAAACTAAAAGGAGCATTTTATGAGCAAGACTGTTTTTCATGCTGCAGACACCAGGGGCCACGCCAACCACGGCTGGCTCAATGCCAATCATTCATTCAGCTTCGCGCGCTATCATGATCCTGAAAGGATTCACTTTGGTGTGCTCAGGGTATTGAATGATGATATTGTTCGAAAGGGTACCGGCTTCGGCAAACATCCCCACGACAATATGGAGATCATCAGCGTGATACTGGATGGCGAAATAGGACACCGCGATAGCATGGGACACGAGGAGAGCATCAAAGTGAACGAGGTACAGGTAATGAGCGCAGGCACAGGCATCGAGCACAGCGAATACAACCACAGCAAAGAGCACGACCTCAATCTCTTGCAGATATGGATATTCCCTAAGCGCAGGAATGTAGAGCCTCGCTACGATCAGCGCGCCTTTGAGCCTGCTAACAGGCAAAACAAATTGCAAATGTTAGTATCACCTATCGATAACAACGACGAAGGATTAAAGATCCACCAGGATGCATGGATATATCGCACCAACCTGGAAGCAGGCAAAAATCTGAAGCTTGACGTACACGAAGGTAATGGTGTATATGCTTTTGTAATAAACGGTAAAGCCAATGTAGCAGGACAGGAATTGAATAAGCGCGATGCCGTTGGCGTATCCGAAACAAAAGAGATAAATATATCAGCTGAAGCAGACAGTGATATACTGCTGATAGAGGTTCCCATGACCATGTAAGGGCAGGATATTTATACAGTAATGCTTAGTATATTTAATATATGGAACAGAAGTGCTGCATTACGGGTGTGTTGGTAGAAGAAACAGAGGGCTTAAGCTGGGCACAGCTTAGGCCCTCTGTACAAGAATTCCTCAAATGCAACGAGGGCGAATGGAATGAGAACAGCTTTGTTTCCTTTGTAGCCCTGCAGGAGCTGATGCGTAACTACATAAGCAGCAAAGCCGACGAAGAGACAAGACTGCACAGGAAACTGGAGCGGCGCATAGAGAATGAGTACACCGAGGAAAAGGCAATGGAAGAGATCAACTTCAGCATAGAGGAAAAACCGCCAACAACAGGCGAGCGCTGGGCTGACAGGATTGCAGAATTTGGTGGCAGCTGGAAATTTATCGGCATCTTTTTATCCGTAATGGTCTTATG
>DASPNB010000665.1:0-3500 GCA_035626755.1 Flavipsychrobacter sp. | reverse complement strand
CTCGTATCGCCAACAGCCTTTTACGCCGCATGCGCGATTTCGCACAGGTACTCGGCAACGGGGTAATAGATATGGCTATTGTAGACTACGGGCTCAAGGCGCTGAATGTAGACGAAAGCGGGCTCGACGAAATGGATAATAAGATACTCTCTACATTGGTCAATAAATTCAAAGGCGGACCAACGGGCTTAAATAACATTGCCACCGCCGTCGGCGAAGAAGCAGGTACCATCGAAGAGGTTTATGAACCTTTCCTGATCCAGGAAGGCTATATCATCCGCACTCCACGCGGCCGCGAGGCCACCGACAAAACATACAAACACCTCGGCGCAAAACGCGGTGGAATAAAAGGCTCGCTTTTTTAGCTAACGCCACTCCTGTCAGCTTGAGCATCGCTACCCTCGTCAGCCTGAGCGCCCACACTTCTGTCAGGCTAAGCTGTCATCCTGAACGCAGTCGAAGGGCGAAGGCCTGTTGAGAATTAGCGATTAGCTGAACAACGCTCCAACCACTGCAAACCTAAATTTCAACAACTCTCCCCTGCCTGTCCCGACGAATGACCTATCGTGTGGACACATCCCGCTCGAACATTCCATGCCGCAAAGTCCCCCTTGCCGCGTGGCCTCGTGGGCGAGCGAAGAGCCTGTCCCGCTGGCTAGCGGGAGGGTGGCCAGTGGGCGGCCCGAGCGTGGCGGCCGGGGGATGTCCTTGGTATGCTGGCTGTTTGCCGGGATAAAAGCCTGAAAAAAAGATGTGTCCACACGATAGGACGAATGACGGGAGCAGGGGGAGACAGAATTTTTCGCTTGTCGTCCCGACGCATGTTGGGAAGAGGGGGGCAACACATCAACTGAGCTAATTAAGCCTCAACAGCTTTAATTCCCCCTTGCAGCGTAGGAGTGTGCGAGAGCGAAGAGCCTGTCCCGCAGGCATGCGGGAGGGTGGCCCGTGTGCAGGCTTGTGCGTAGGGGCCGGGGGATGTCCGTTCAGGCCATGAGCCTAAAAAACTGGCGACCTGAGCACCACTCGAAGACCATCCCCTCTTTGCGGCCTTAGCGTTAAAATTTTCCGTTCAAACAATTTCAAAAATCCCACCCATTCCAAAAATTCCGGTTCAGACAACCTGCCCACAGGCACGGAGGATGAAGAGCTCTATGCATGGCTGACCGAAAAATTCCTGGACCTGTATAGCGTGGACAGTACCTGGGACGACCTGGACAGCACCAGCAAGGACTCCCTAACGCGCATAGTGCAACTAGACAGCTATGGTGGCAGCTACGCAGCAGGTGTAGCCGAGGAACTGGGCATAGGCATCTATGCCTGGTACTATCCTGATTTTGACACCACCTTTGTAGGGCCGGACAGCACGGATACCCTGGAGGATGCGGAAATAGAAGAAAGAATAGCCAACAGCCAGAACGAGCCCTATAGCCCGGGCCTTAGCAATATAAACAGCGAGGAAGGTAAATTCTCCTTGTATCCTAACCCCAGCAGTGGTAACTTTATGATAGAGAGCCATGGAGCGGCAAGGCTTGCCATAGTGAGCCTGGAAGGAAGAACAGTGGCTGAGTATGACGTGAAAGAAGGCAGGAACGAAATATGGCTGCCTAAAGGTGTGGCACAGGGAGTGTATACCGTGCGGTATAAAGCAGAAGGGAAAGAGGCGGTAAATAAAAAGTTGATCTATCAACCATAATAAAAATGAAAGTAGCCGGGCTTGAACGGCCCGGCTCATTAAATTTTCACTACAATGAAGGGACTCTTTACAATCGTATTAGCAATACTACCGTATCTATCGTATCCTCAATACTTCCACTATCTGCATACCTATGATACCACTGGCGACATAATGAATAATATTCGACTTCGGCCCGACAATAGTCTTTTGTCAGTAGGGGCGATTTTTAATTACAATACTGGCCATCGTGATGCCGCATGGTTTAATTTTCGCAGGACGGAGATGCAATACAGAGTAAAAAAAGCATACACACTGAAGAGGGAGCATGGTATATAAACTATTCTGGCAGTATAAAAAAATTGTCGAATGGCGGGTATGTGTTTCCCTATACCTGGGTCTACTACAGTAATGATACAAGCAGATGGCAGCCTATGGCGACTCTTGTTGTTATTGATTCTCAGCTAGACACTCTTTCAATAAGAAGGTACACAGATAGTACATTGTTTGGTGAGCGGCTGTGGGACTGTTGTGTTTTAGGAGATGGTAGTTTGATAGTAGCAGGCGACCAGGCATCATCTTATATTGCTCAGCAGACATCATTTAAAGCTATGCTAATGCGAGTTGATGCTCAAGGAAATTTAATATGGAAACAAACCTACCAGAAAGAAGCCGGGAAAAGCGCTTACATAACCAGTGTACAAGACTTGGGTGATAATAGAAGTTTGGTAGGTGCATGCAGTCAGGATATAATTCCGATGGGTTGGACCTATTACTACAGACTGAAGCCTTGGTTTATTGTTATTGAAAACAACAACGGGTCAGTACTAAAGGATACTATGTTTGCAAGTGGTTACGCACATGGGGGAACAATCTATAAGGCAATGGACGGTGGCTACTATCATGTTGGGCGCAAAGACTCAGTTGTTTATCAAGATCCAGAGGCTGCGCAAAATTTTCCCGCCTATATTGCCCATCTTGACACCAACTTTAATATCGACTGGATAACAACTATGCCGTATAGTTTTCAACCATATTTAAAAGAAGTGTTTCGTCCAAGACAACTTCAGAATGGTGATTATTTGGTTAGCGGAACTGGGCTTCAAGATGGAACAAATTTTGTTCATGGCTGGGTAGCCCGTGTTAGCAGCAATGGAGCCATATTGTGGAGTAAGTACTTTTACAGCCAGGCCAATCAATATGCCTACCTGGCAGATTTCATTGAACGTCCCGATGGTAATATCATACTCTGCGGATGGACAAGGAATGATACTTTACCGGCATGGCATGGGGAAAACGTATGGCTGCTGGGCCTGTATGCCAGCGGTGTGGTGCTTACGGGTACGGGTAATGTAAACAGCACAGGTATAAAAACCATGGAGTTTGATATTTATCCTAACCCTGCCAGTGAGACATTTTATCTTGATGTACCCGAGCCTGGCATCGCAGAGCTCTATGATATGAGCGGCAGGCAGGTAGCTAAGTATGATGTACCGCAAAAGGGAAAGGTAGAATTACGATTGGATGATAGAATAGCTGCGGGTAATTACCTGCTGCAGTTTACGGGTGGTGAGAGTAAGATGGTGGCCGGCAAGCAGCTGATAAAGAAATAGCTCGCCCGCTAGATTCCCCCTTTAGGGGGTTAGGGGGCCTTCGTTAATAGAATTTTCAAGCCTGCACAAAATGCAGGCTTTTTTATGTTCATTTTTGAAACATTCTTCACACTTTTTGAAACATTTTTGTAAAAAAGTTATGCACAAAAAGCAACGAACTGAACTTTTCCCCTCCCTCATTTCGTATCTTTATCACAGGCGGAATTCAATTC
>DASPNB010000664.1:0-2132 GCA_035626755.1 Flavipsychrobacter sp. | reverse complement strand
ATCATGATAAAGTCGGTGATGGCCGGGGAGTACACCGCTCCACCCGCACAAGGGCCCATTATCGCCGATATCTGTGGCACTACACCGGATGCCTGCACATTTCTGTAAAATATATCCGCATAGCCACCCAGCGATACCACGCCTTCCTGTATACGGGCGCCACCGCTGTCGTTCAAGCCTACAACAGGCGCACCGTTCTGCATAGCCAGGTCCATTATCTTACATATCTTCTCTGCATGGGTTTCAGAAAGGCTGCCACCAAATACGGTAAAGTCCTGCGAGAACACATACACCAGCCGGCCGTTGATAGTACCATAGCCAGTCACTACGCCATCGCCGGGGTATATTTCCTTCTCCATGCCAAAGTCCCGGCTGCGGTGTGTCACCAACATGCCTATCTCTTCAAACGAACCTTCGTCCAGCAATAGCTGCAGGCGCTCACGGGCTGTAAGCTTGCCTTTTTTGTGCTGGGCTTCAATGCGTTTATCACCACCACCCTTTTGCGCTTCCTTCTGTTTCTGTTTTAATGCAGATACTTTATCCATAATATCATTAAATACGGGACAAACCTAATGCAAAACACCGACAATTCGGAGCAACAGCATAGGAGCAGCCCGGCCCCAACAATTTGTTATATCTATCCCCGCATCAGGCATACTTACGCCATCCTTAATACCTTTGCTTCAAATAGGAGACAATGAGGATAACAGGCTTTTTGATTATCATGCTGCTGGCCTTCGGCTTAAGGGGCCAAACGCCTTCTTACAAGATAGACGACCTGGTAAAAAGAGTAAGCAACAAAGACACTGTCTACGTGGTGAATTTCTGGGCTACCTGGTGCATACCCTGTGTAAAGGAACTGCCCGAATTCAATAAGATATCCGATCAATACCAGGGAAAGCCTGTCAAGGTCCTCATGGTTAGTCTCGACTTTGAGGATGCATATCCAAAAAAACTGGATGCTTTCATAGCAAAGAAGAAATTGAAACCGGAAGTAGTTTGGTTCAACGAGACCAATGCAAACGTCTTCATCCCTAAGATCGACAATTCATGGTCGGGCTCTATACCTGCCACATGGATAGTGAACGCAAAAAAAGAATACTCCAATTTTAATGAAGGTATAGTTACGGCGCAGCAACTGGGTATGGTGATAGACAGGCAACTGGCTGAATAACATTTTGTGCCCTTGGCAAAATTTTCTGTACATAAGCAGATAGATAAGTTCCTGCAGGAAGAGATACTGGAGCCGACACTGGCCTGGGGTCTCCGTATGGCCATAGCCGGTGCTGTTCCGCTGCTATGGGGCATTTATACCGGGCACCTCGAGGCGGCTATGTTCGCTACTCTTACGGCGGAGTGTATCTGTTGGGTAGAACTAAAAGGAACTTTCGGGCAAAGGCTGAGAACACTATTCGGCGGCGCTGTTTTGACCGTCCTCTTCGGCATATTGGGCACATTCCTTGCACATAATATGTGGCTGAGCATTGCAGCTATGGCCGTCGTTGCCTTTATTTCCAGTCTCTTCAAAAACCTGGGCGACCGGGGCAGCGGCCTGGCTATTTGTGTTTACCTGATGTTCATCATTTGCAACGCTTTCCCTGTTACAGGCATTAATGCCGTGGAGTCGCGCATCTTGTATGTCCTGGCCGGCGCGGCTTGGACGGTGACGATAGGTGTATTGATGTCGGCGTTCATGCGGGCAAAAGAACCTTACCGCCGCTCTATCGGGCTGATATGGAAGAACATCGCCGAACTGATCGCCGCAGTTGGCAAAGGCTGGAACAACCAAACGCAACGCACCGGCCTCCGCGAGCAATACCTCAAGGAAAAGGAAATTCGCACTGCCATCAACACCTCTCTTAGCTTCCACGGAAAGATGGCCCACCAGGTAAGCAAGGACGATAGGGCCGAATACAACCTCGCCCAGCTGCGCAAAGCTTCAGCTCTTGTTGCCTCTCACATCATTAACCTCAGCGAGGAAGCAGAGAACATTAATAAACGCGAACTGGATGCCTCATTAAGAAAACAATTTGGCTCCCTGCTTGCAGGTCTCCAACAGGCCGCCGAACGCATGAGTATCTATATCGTGAACCTGAAGCCGGAAGAAAGGCTGTTGATGGTATCACGCATCT
>DASPNB010000663.1:0-7091 GCA_035626755.1 Flavipsychrobacter sp. | reverse complement strand
TATCTTTATGCATATGGGGGCAATATTTACTTCGCAACATCGGACGGCGTGACAGGCAGGGAGCTATGGATATCGGATGGAACTACGGCGGGAACATCGCTACTTAAAGATATAAATACGAGTTCGGCGGCCAGCGGTCCGGATCGTTTTGTTGCATTTGCCAACAAGGTTTATTTCAGCGCATATGACGGTGTTTCGGATGGCCTTTATTGTACTGATGGAACTACAGCGGGAACAACCCTTGTGGCAACTGTGAACATAGGCGGCTGCATCAGCGGTACCGTACAGAACATCTACGGTATTTATAATGGCATTCTCTACTTCCAGGGATCTGATGTTTCCACCGGCTGTGAGCTATGGGTAAGTGATGGCACATCGTCGGGCACTATGATGCTAAAAGACATTAATGCCGGCAGCGGCAGCAGTGTGCCGTTTGGCTTCCTGGAATACAATGGTCAACTTTACTTTCGCGCCAGTGACGGAGCGGCCGGATATGAGATGTGGGTAACAGACGGCACAGCTGCGGGAACGGTACTTTTCAAAGATTTCAACCCGGGATCCGGCGACGGGCTTCCATACTACCATGTTATTTACCACGGTAAGATGTATTTTATTGCAGACGACGGATCAAACGGTTTTCACCTGTGGGAGTCTGACGGGACATTGGCCAACACCGTGATAAGAGCACCATCTATCAGTCCGCTGCCGGATCCGCTGAGCAGTGCTATACCTACGGTGCATGATACTTCGCTGTTCTTCCAGGCAGAATATAGAAGCGACTATGGAAATGAGCTTTACAGCTTTAGTACACCAGACCCCGCCAGTGTGAACAATACCACAAAGGTGCAGGAAAGCGTAGATGTGTATCCTAATCCTGTGCAGGGTACGCTAAACATAGCTTTACCCGGTAAGGGTTACTCGCTGAGTCTATATAATAGTATCGGCATGCTGCTGGAAGAAAGGACAGCCTTAAAGGAGCACGATATAGTGGATATGAGCTTATATGGCGGAGGTGTATATATGCTGAACATAAGGGATGGTGAGGGACGGCTACAAGTGCAAAAGGTGCTTAAATACTAGCTAAAACAGGTATTTTTGTAATAGGTAGGGCCGTCTGCACGACGGCCTTTCTAATAAGCTTAACAGACGCTTGGGAAAACCATTTAATATTTTAGTTGTATCTTTGTGACTCTAACGGTTGAGTTACATAATCGAGTTGCATATTGTTTCCCTCCACTTAGTTATTATTCATATTATAAATTAACGATGACATTTAAAGATTTAAGCCTCATCGCGCCCATACTTGAGGCGTTGACTGATGAGGGATATACTACACCTACCCCTATACAGAAGGAAGCTATACCAATTGCCCTGGAAGGCCGCGACCTGCTTGGTTGTGCCCAGACAGGAACAGGAAAGACCGCATCTTTTGCCATACCGGTATTACAAAGGCTGAGTGAGTTGCCCATGGAAAGGGGACATCACAAACAAATAAAGGCGCTGGTATTGACACCGACCCGTGAACTGGCTATACAGATAGGAGAAAGTTTTGCTGCCTACGGAAAGAACCTTGACCTGAGACACACAGTAATATTTGGCGGTGTGCCGCAAGGTGCGCAGGTGAAAGCGCTGAAGGCCGGAATAGATATTCTTGTTGCTACACCCGGCAGATTGCTTGACCTGATAGGACAGAAATTCGTACACCTGAACGGCATCAGCATTTTTGTGCTGGATGAGGCGGACCGCATGCTGGACATGGGCTTTATACATGATGTACGGAAAGTGATCACCAAGCTCCCGCTGAAAAAGCAGACGCTTTTCTTCTCGGCAACGATGCCACCGGAAATACAGAAGTTGGCTAATACCATACTTGTGAGCCCGGAGAAAGTAGAAGTAACACCGGTTTCCTCTACAGTGGAAAAGATAGACCAGTCGGTATTCTTTGTAGATAAAAGGGACAAGCGGAAATTACTTCCCCTGATATTGAAAGACCGATCCGTAAAAAGTGCATTGGTGTTTACACGTACCAAACATGGTGCGGATAAGGTGGTAAAAGAACTTTATAAAGACGGTATAAAGGCAGAAGCTATACACGGCAACAAATCGCAGAATGCCAGGCAACGAGCGCTAAGCAATTTTAAGTCGGGCGAAACGCCTGTGCTGATAGCTACTGATATAGCAGCAAGAGGTATAGACGTAGAAGCGATATCGCACGTGATCAACTACGAACTGCCTGATGTGCCTGAGACATATGTACACCGTATCGGCCGTACTGCGCGTGCGGGCAGCAGCGGCATAGCCATGTCGTTTGTAGATGCGGAAGAAAGGGATGAACTGAAAGCGATACAGAAGCTGATAGGCCTGCAAATACCAGTGGTACAGAATCATCCGTTCCCTGCTACTGATTCAGGCCTGGTGCAGATAAGACCGCCCAAGAATAAGGATGTGGTACAAAGGCCCAATTCCATCAACACCGGACAAAAGCCTAAGAACAACAACAACAAATGGCGCGGCCAGAGAAAACATAGCAACGCCGGTAATAAAGCACAATAGCAAGAGGCTGCCACATGGCAGCCTCTGTTGTTATACGCAATATTTTAAATGCACCCTCGTTATATATGCAGTGTTATTCAAGTACATCTGTATTCCGTGGATGTGCAATAGCTTTAGTTTAGAAGACCGGCATAGTCTTATGCTGGTACTTCTATTTGGGGCACTGCCCGTTTGTCCTCATTTTATTTACTGATAACATGTGTTTTCTGCAGTTGGTGTAGATCTTTTTATTGCTTCTGCTATACAGGCTAGGTTTGCGGTATAAAAGATCCTATTATGAAAAGAACTGCTTTTACGCTATTACTATTGTTATCAGAAATTTGCCTGTTTGCACAAGACCTGCAGACGCAGCGCCGGACGCTGATGGTAAGGCATTCGGAAGACTGGTGTCCTACCTGTGGAACATGGGGATGGGATATCTACGACTCGCTGGTGAAAAGACAGACACTGGACACCGGCTACAAGGCTTATAATGTAACCCTGCATGTGTCAAGCAGTTGGAATGTGCTGAATGCGCCCAATCTTGACAATCTTATCATCAACACGATGCCGGCTCCAATCATGTCTGTTCCGAGCTTTTGTGTAGACAACCTGGACATGGATTCATTCAATGAGCTGGATTTCATGGGTGACCAGGATAATATTGAGGATACCCTGATCAGGCCTGCTATCGATTCTATTCTTTATTATGTGAACCAGGAGGTTTCGCAACCGGCCGTTGTAGGTGTGGGATTCAGTGCGGAGATAAAGAATCCTGATTCCCTGATAGTGCGCACACGGGTAAGAACGCTTCAGCCGCTAAGCGGTGAGTACAGGATAGCGGTGTACATAGCCGAAGACAGCTTGTTTGGCTTTCAATCAGATCTGCCGGCAGGCAACGGTTGGCATAGGTATACCCTTAAAGATGCAGTAGAGCATGACATATGGGGGAAGTTGCTTTTTACTGGTTCTATAGCGGCTAACCAGGAATTCTATCAAACGTTTAAGAGGAAGATACCTTCCGGTTGGGTGCATGGTCATCTGCGCTACTATGCGATTGTGTACAAGAAAAACCCTTCAACCGGCCTCTATGAAATTGAGAATGTCACCAATAAGAACACGGTGCCCGTTAGCGTGAGGCAGCTTGCAGAGGGCGATGCGTTCAGTATTTATCCTGTTCCGGCAAAAGACAGGCTGAATATTGATGCACCGGGAAATAGTGATGAGCAATATGGTGTGAATATTTATTCTCTCGACGGGAAGTTAATATCTGAATTATATAAGGGCCGCTTACCTGCAAAGGATGTATTGCTACCGGAATTGCCTGCAGGTAACTATATGCTGAGAATAGTTTCAGGTTCGGTAAATGCTGTAAAAAAATTGAGGATAGACTAAACCAATATTGTATGAAGACAAGACAGTTATTAAAGGTTATCGTACTGACGTTGTGTTTTCCCATTGCAGGTTCTGCGCAGTATTGTGATAGCAATCTGTATACGATAGGTTGCGGTACTGATGAAATCGCTTCCTTTTACACAACAGGAGGAATGACTAACATTTCCAATATTAATTCCGGCTGTGATAGCTATCCCCTTTCTTATACTTACCATCCTAATAAGATACACAAGGCAATGGCCGGTGCATTCGTGAATTTCAGCATCTTCAACAACCTGAATTTTGATGAAGGCTTTAAGATATTCGTGGATTGGAATAACGATTTCGACTTTGATGATCCGGGCGAGGATATGTTTACCACAGCTATAGCCCCGGGGATGGCGGCTTCAGGTAGTTTCCAAATACCGGTGGGTCTCAGTCCCGGGCTAAGGAGACTGAGGGTAAGATGCGCGTCCGCCGGCAGCTTTCAACCTGTAACCAATTTTGCTGCCTGCGACCTGCTGCAGTATGGAGAAGCAGAAGATTACAACCTGGAGATAGCTCCGCCATGTAACGCTGTCACCAACCTAACGCTGACCTCTGCCGGGTCCAACAGTGCCAGCTTTAGCTGGACCGCAGCCAGCGGAGTTGTAGGCTACCAGTATGCGACGAGTGTAATGAGTACATTCCCGGCCACGGGGACAAACATAACGGGCGTTACCCAAACTGTAACGAGCTTGAATCCGAACTCGTCGTTCTATTTCTTTATCCGTTCGAAGTGTAACGATTCAAGTTATTCCAATTGGTCGGCAATGGCTTTTAGCACCCTGCCTGCTATGACAGGAGTTAATACTGTTCAGGCTGCGGGCGGAATTAAAGTATACCCAAATCCTGTGAAGGATAGAATCAATATTGAATCGGTCACTCCCGGACGCCTGAAGCTTGATCTTTACGACATCAGGGGAAGGCATATTGCCAATTTGTATTACTCTGAATCGAAGGGCAGCGTTTCTTGTGCATTACCTGAAGGGACAGCCGACGGATTTTATTTATTAGCAATTGAAACCGAGACAGGAAGAGAATTTATAAGAATTGTCGTTGAATAGGTAGCGTATTATACTTAACTTAGAAATAGCCCACCAGTCTTGCCCCCTGATAGAGGCAAGACTGGTTTAACTTGTTGCTGAATAATCATGAACTTATTCCTGAGATCGATCCTTAAGTATAAAGTACTGCACATTGCTTACTGGGTGTGGGCATTTATCGGTCTGCTGCATCAAAGGGAGGAGTTTCTGAACAGCGGGTTTAAGGAGAGTCTGCCTGACACGATAATTATCATCTGTTCGCAGATGATCTGCGTTTATGCCTGTATTTATCTCCTGATTCCCCGTTTTTTAAATAAGGGAAGCCATTTTCTATTTACAGGGCTGACAATTTTATTTATTATAAGTGCAGCGCTGTTATCTTCCGTGGCGCAGACTTTCTACACGCTGTTCACCATTGGTGAACCACTGAATAATTTCTTTCTTATCACCTTCACACAGTCAATAGATCTGACGGTGGTGACGGCTATTTTTGTTGCGTTGGTGGTTATCACGCAGCGCTATCAGCTGGATCAACACAAGAAGCAGCTGGAAAAAGAGAAACTGGAAACCGAGCTTAGTTTCCTGAAATCACAAATTAATCCTCACTTTCTTTTCAATGCTCTTAACAGTATATATGTATTGATAGATCTGGACAAGAAGATAGCATCCGAGACATTGCTTCGCTTTTCAGGTTTGTTGCGTTACCAGCTTTATGAATGTTCGGAGAATGAAGTGGATATAGACAGAGAGATACTCTTCCTCAACGACTATATATGGCTGGAGAAAATGCGCAACGGTGACCTGATAGATGTAGATGTACAACTGGATATAGCAGGGCGCTTCCGGATTGCCCCTTTTATGCTGATACCCTTCTTTGAAAATGCATTTAAGCATGTTTCGCGCCATTCAAAGCAGAAGAACAGCATCTCGATAAAGGGAATAGCTGAAAATGATATGTTTTCCATGACTGCCACTAACACCTATAACAAAAGTGAAGGGATGAATGGTCAGAGTGGAATCGGTTTGCAGAATGTTGCACGCCGGCTGGAATTGCTATATCCCGGCCGGCATGAGCTGGAAATAATAAAGAATGAAAATACTTTTACCGTAAAGCTGAAAATACATGCACAGCAAAATGGAATGCATTATAGTAGATGATGAACCTCTTGCCCGTAAAGGGATAGAGAAGTTTGTCAGGGAGATGCCCGTACTGGAGCTGAAGGCATCTTATGGCAATCCTATGGACGCGATAGAATGCATTAAAGCCGAGCGCGTAGACCTGCTTTTTCTTGACATACAGATGCCGAAGATCACGGGTTTAGACCTGTTGAAGTCAGTGAAGCCATTGCCAATCACCATCATTACATCAGCATTCCCGGATTATGCCCTGCTCAGTTATGAGCTTGACGTCGTTGACTACCTTGTAAAACCCATCCCTTTTGAACGCTTTGTGAAAGCGGTGAACAAAGCAAGAGACTTCTATGAGCTTCAGCAGCTTAAGAATACAGATAAGGCGCCGGAATTTATATTCGTGAAGTGCGATAACCGTTTTGAGAAAGTGCTTTTTGATGACATATTTTACGTGGAGGCCATGCGCAACTATGTAGTGATACACCTGGCGGGGAGAAAGCTAATTTCCTACCTGACTATGAAAAACATGGAAGACAACCTTCCGGCAGACAGATTCTTAAAGATCAATAAATCACAAATACTTCCCCTGACAAAGATCGATTCCATCTCCGGGAACGAGATAAAACTGGCCGGGCATTCCTTTGTTATCAGCCGTGCAAATAAGGACCAGGTACTTGAGCGGATATTCAACGGCCAGCTTCTCAAAAGAAAGTAACTTATGGTACAGTTTTGATAGCTTCTGAGAAAGCGGTCGACCAATAACTAATGGCGAATTGTTTTCTTAAATTACTATATGGTAAGCTTTGACGACAAAGGCATTTACTGTGCTGTTGCCGGTATATATATAGATCCCTGGCAGCCTGTAGACAAGGCAATCATTACCCACGCTCATTCCGATCATGCCCGCCCGGGAATGGGGGCTTACCTGGCACATAAGGATGCCGTTCCTGTTTTAAAGTGGCGGTTGGG
>DASPNB010000662.1:0-7453 GCA_035626755.1 Flavipsychrobacter sp. | reverse complement strand
GATCATGCTTTACCACAGGGCATTTATTTTCTGCAGATCAAATCGGGCGATGCTGTCTCTTACCAGAAGATTCTGAAGGTTGATCAATAACGGGCAGTTATGAGGCTGTTCATTTTATCAGTTTTTGTCACGCTTGCTTTCTCTGCCTGCAAAAAAAAGGCGGAGAAAGCCGATGTGGCTGTGTTCGTAAAGCATCATGGTGTACTCATTTCCGGGGCCACTGTGTTTGTAAAATTTAATGCAAAGGAATTTCCCGGTACTGATCCTGCTTTGTATGACGAGTCAAAAGTCTGTGGTACTACAGGCCACGGAGTAGGACACGCACATTTTGAAGGCCTTGAAGCCGGGAATTACTATTTCTATTCGGTCGGCTACGACAGCACTATAATGGATGATGTGATGGGCGGTATAGGATTGGAAATAAAGGAGTCTTCAACAAAGCAAGACCTCGACCTTGATATACCCGTAACTGAATAATATTGAAACGCACCATTACATACATTGCACTACTATTACTTGTCTTCTCCTGCGAAAAGGAGAAGCCTGCACCCGTTCAGCCAGCAGGTTGCGTGGCTAAGTACAGTGCCGATATAGTCCCAATCATCACAGCGAAGTGTGCTCTATCCGGCTGCCATGTCAGTGGTTCTTCCTTTGGTGACTTTACGGTGTATGCAGAACTAAAGCAAAGGGCTGACAATGGCCGCATTCAAAAGAATGTTTTTGAGCTTAAGATAATGCCGCCATCGACCCAGGCACAACTGACCGACGAGGAGAAAGACAAATTAAAGTGCTGGCTGGATAATGATGCGCCGCAGGATTAGCACGGTTGTCCTGGCCTGTGCGGTATTTGCGAGTGCGTGCAAGCACGAGCCTTTCCCCCAAAATGCAGGCTATCCTTTGGATATTGCGGAGATTATTGTTGATAAATGTGCCACCAGCGGATGTCACAATGAAGCCAGTTATGTTGCAGCAGGGGGTCTTGATCTTAGTAGCTGGGACAAAATGTTCGAGGGCTCCCGCTCAGGGGCCGCAGTTATTCCGTATAGTCCTGACTTTAGCACGCTTTGCTATTTCACCAATACCGATACTTCTATAGGTGTGGCACTTTTGCCAACCATGCCGCTTAATGCGCCTCCACTGTCAGCAGCAGAATATGTAAGACTGAAAACCTGGATTGAAGCCGGAGCAGCCGATGACAAGGGAAATATAAAATTTGCCGGCGATCAGGCTAGGGAAAAGTTGTATATCACAAACCGGGGTTGTAATGTGGTAACAGTTGTGGACAAAGAGTCGTTATTGCCAATGCGGTATGTCACGGTAGGCATCGGCTCGGCGAATTTTCCCTATTGCGTAAAAGTATCTCCCGACAAAAAGCATTGGTACGTGTCCTTCTTTAGCCCGACGAATATTATCCGGAAGTTCAGTGCAGGTAAGGATGAACCCGTGGGAGAAATCAATATAGGCACAGGTACTTGGACCTCATTTGCCATCAGTGCCGATTCTAAATATGGTTTTTTTGTCGACAACAGTAGCCCGGGTAAAATGGCTTATGTAGACCTGGAAGTAATGCAACTACTCGCCACCTATACTTTCAATGGTAATTTCCGCTATCCTTCAGGAATCGTTATCAACGACAATTTGAAGAAGTTATATGTTGGTGCTACTTACGGGAATTTTATTTACAAAATTGATATAGCCAATCCTTTGCTGCCTTCAATAAGCGAGATGGTAATAGATGGGAGCAGCAATATCCAGTATCAGTCCTTACTTGATCCCCAGGAGCTGATACTGGAAAATGGTAAGGACGAATGTTATGTGGCCTGTGCGGGCTCCGGTGAGATACGGCGTATCAGCATGCAAAACGATAATGTATGGCAGGCAATTCCGCTGGGAGCTGCACCTGCGCATATGGATATCTCTGCCTCTAAAGGTAAACTCTTTGCCAGTTGCCCCGATGATATAGCTACTTTTCCCGGTAACAGGGGCTCTGTAACCGTAGTAGATCTGGCAACAGGCAGTATTGAGAAACGAATTAACAGCGGATACCAGCCATATGGCATTTGTGTAGACGATAAGAGAGGAATGGTTACCGTGGTGAATGCGAACATCAGCTCCGCCGGTCCGAAATCCCACCATTCTTCCCGCTGCGGTGAAAGGAACGGGAATATTAGTTTTATTCGGCTCTCAGACCTATCCCTTATGGATAAAAAAAGAGAGCTCTCCATCTTCCCCTTCAGCATATCGGCCCGCTGATCTCCGCTTCCCTGTCATTTTCTTCCGTTTCCTTGTATTTCATTTGCAGGAGCCTGCGTTCCCTGTCATTTTGCATTAAAATAGATGCACGATGCGGTTTGTTCAGATGCTGTTTTTAGCGACTTTGGCTTTTTCGGCTGCCAAGGGCCAGGAGCAGATAAATAATTTGCAGGCTTTGCTGCAATATGCAGACGCCCACAGCGCGGAGGCAAAGCAGGCTCAGCTGCTACCCCAGGTTGCCAGGCAGGATGTAAATATCCAGGCTTCGGGATTGTATCCGCGCATTAATGTCTTTAGTACAGGCGACTATTACCCGGTAATTCCTTCAATGGTCGTTCCTGCATCGCTGGTAGGTGGTGCTGTAGATGCATACACTCCGGTGCAGTTTGGCCTGCCGTACGTATTTGTTGCAGGTGCTGAGTTAAGTATTCCAGTGGTGGACCTGGAAAAATGGGCACAGCTGAAGAGAGCTAAAACACAATATCAGCAGTCGCAATGGGGCAGTAAGGCCGCCATGGAAAGGCTGCACATGCAGCTAGTGCAGCAGTATTACCAACTACTGGTTGCAAAAGACCTCGCGAAACTGAATGAAGAAAACATAGAAACCGTAACTGAGCTTGTTCGTATTATGGCCGACAGGAAAGATGCCGGTATACTGGAGCCTGCCGAATACAACCGCTCTCTCAATCTCAAATTAAATACAGAAACCTCGGGAATAGACTATGCTAAAAACATTCGGCAGACCACTAACGCCCTCTACGCTGCTTTAGGTATACAAGATGAAAAGCAAGCCAAAATATCCGGTACGCTCAGCGATTTTAATTGGCCGTTTTTGGACTCAAAGGCAGACGTCAGTTCACGCCCGGCCTGGCAGGAAGCTGAGATGAGGATTAAATCTTCTGAGCTGGCACTCTCCGAAAGTAAAAGAGGAGGATTGCCAAAGCTGAACCTGAATTCACGCTATGCCTATAATATGCAGAGCAAACTGAAATCCGGCAATAGCGGAGTAGAGTTTGAAACAGCGAACATAGGCTTGAGGCTGGATATCCCTGTTTTCAGGGGTAATTATTATCGCAGCCTGCAAAAGAAGAGTGACTGGCAACTTGAGTCTGCGCGGCTGGAGAAAGAAAAAGTAGAGGCAACATTGAGGCAGCAGCATGAGGACTGGTTTAACCAATACAATTCTGCCTTTGCCAAGCGTATCGTGATAGAGCAAAAAGTAAAAAATGCTTCCGATAATCTTCGTATTGCCCGTCTTAATGTTAAGGAAGGCTTGATGGAGTTTGACGAATTCAATAACATATTTATGGAATACAACCGCGCCAAAATGGAGTATCTGCAAAACCTGGCCGACGGGGTACTATATCATTTACTAAGCACACAAAACTTTTAATAAATGAAGCAATCGCTTACAGCATTTTTGCTGCTTTGTTCATTGGCTGCCTGCAAGGATAAACAAGAGGAAATACACCCTCAGTACAAAGAGCTGACTTCCGCAGTGTATGCATCAGGATCATTGGTGCCCGAGCAGGAGTATAAGGTCGTTTCCAGCGTGGATGGTTACCTGGTTCAATCATTGGTAAAGGAGGGGGACAACGTGCAAAAGGGACAAATACTCTTTTCTGTAAATAGTGAGGTAAGGGAAGTACAGGAGCGCGGAGCGGCTGCGGTAGTACGGAGAACGGCTCCTACTGCATCAGAGAATTCGCCTCTTATTACCGACCTGAAAAGCAAGATAGCAGTAGCGAGAATAAAAATGCAGCAGGATAGCCTTCAATATCTGCGCTATAAGAACCTGTACGACCAGCAGGCCATTTCAAAGAGCAGCTATGAAAAATACTATCTGCAATACGAATCGTCGATAAAGGACTACAATTCTCTCAGGGAGCAGTTAGACCAACAAAGGCTTAACAGTAAGCTGCAGATGCAGCAAGCGCAAAATCAGCTTTCGCTTGCTGCAGCCCAGGCCAACGTCGGCAACCTGAAAAGCTTTGTGAATGGTAGAATATACGAGGTTTATAAAAAGGAAGGTGACCTGATAACTCCTAACCAGCCAGTGGCGCTGATTGGTGCGGGAAAGATGATCGCAAAATTGCTGGTTGACGAAGATGACCTGGATAAGGTGTTTAATGGTCAGAAGGTGCTCATTAGTATGGATGCTTACCCGGGAAAAGTATTTAAAGCCCATATCAGCAAAATATACCCACTGCTCAATAAGGTGGAGCAGTCCTTTCGCGTGGATGCGGAGCTGGATGATGAAGTTCCCCTCGGAATGTATGGGCTGAATATAGAGGCTAACATTGTGATAGCGGAGAAGCAGAAAGTGATGGTGATACCGCGCGGGGTATTGCTGAAAGGCGATAGTATACTGGTGAAAAAAGGTGATGATGTCGTAAAGGTAAAAGTGAATAAAGGGCTCGAAGATGAGCAATGGGTGGAAGTAAAAGGACTGGATGTGCAGACAACTATAATAATAGAAAAATGAACTGGAAATTATCATTCAGAATAGCGGTAACCCACCTCGTTACCAAGCGTAAGCAAAGCATCATTGCAATGCTGGGGGTAATGTTTGGTATATCCATGTTCATTATCATGATCAGCTTTATGACAGGCGTTAATCAGTTCCTTGAGGACATCACTATGGACAACACACCCCATGTGCGCATTTACAAGCCTATAGAGATACAGGACAGGAAGATCATTTCCGATGCGGAGCCCGTAGGTGCCGATGACTGGCATATTGTGATGCATCAGAAACCCAAGAATGATATGCCCAAGATAAAGAACGGCATACAGCTGATGCAAACAATAGAAAACATGCCGGAGGTTTTGGGTGCTGCGCCGCAGGTGTCATCACAGGTCTTCTACAATAATGGTCCCGTGCAGATTCCGGGCAATATATATGGCATTGATGTACGCAAGCAGATAGCTATGTTCTCCCTGGACAAGAAAATGGACTTTGGTGAGCTGGAAGACCTCTTAAAAGGTGGTGATATGATAGTAATGGGTCGCGGCCTGGCGGAAAAGATGGGAGTAGAGATAGGCAGCAGGGTGAGCATCACAACTCCCGATGGTGCCAACCTGACTCTGAAAGTGGCTGGTATCTTTTCCTTCGGTATAGCCGCAATGGATGAAACCCGTAGCTATGCCACCCTGGCTACAGTGCAAAAGGTATTGCAGAAAGATCCTTCTTACATCACCGATATTAATATCAAGATGAAGGACGTAAATGTTGCTTCGGCATTCAGGAAGAAACTGGAGAACCAGCTGCCCGGTGTTTATGTAGAAGACTGGGAGACAGCTAATGCCTCTATGTTGGCTGGTGATAAGATCAGGAATATACTTACAGCTGTGGTGTGTATCACGCTGCTTACGGTTGCGGGCTTCGGCATCTACAATATTATGAACATGAACATCATCAACAAAATGAAGGACATTGCCATTCTGAAAGCTACCGGCTTCCAGGGAAATGATATCACGGGCATTTTCCTGCTGCAATCGCTGATGATCGGTATTGCAGGTGGTCTGCTGGGTCTGCTGATAGGTTTCTTTTTTAGCTATCTGCTTTCGAAAGCTCCGTTTCCCGCAGCTTCTTTCTTCAGGATAAAAACATTCCCGGTCAACTTTAAGGCCGTACACTATATAGCAGGTCTGTTGTTTGGTTTTCTCACTACGCTCTTTGCAGGGTACTTTCCCTCAAAGCGGGCGGCAAAAATTGATCCTGTCCAGATCATCAGGGGTTAAAGAATAGTTATGGCTAGCGTTTTAAAAGCGAATAATATTGTCAAATACTTTTACCAGCCTGAGAAATTCCAGGTATTAAAAGGGGTGGATTTTGATGTGGCGGAAGGTGAGTTTTTGTCTATAGTTGGTAAGTCGGGCTGTGGTAAGAGTACATTACTCTATATACTCTCCACTTTGGACACGGATTACGAAGGCAGCCTGGAAATCAAAGGTGAAACCCTTACGGGCAAAAGCCAGAACGATCTTTCCCGTTTCCGCAATGAAAACCTGGGCTTTGTATTCCAGTTCCACTACCTGTTGCCGGAGTTCACTGCCTTAATGAACGTAATGCTGCCTGCTTTGAGACTTGGCCGGTATAGCAAGGAGGAGGTCGAGGACCGTGCTATACAAAAGCTAAGGCTGGTAGGGATGGACGAATATGCTATGAAGCATGCTTCTAAACTGTCTGGCGGGCAGCAGCAACGTGTGGCCATTGCCCGCGCGCTGATCAACGACCCCGCGATAATAATGGGAGATGAGCCGACTGGTAACCTGGACAAGGCTAATTCCACAAGGGTGTTCGATATTTTCAAAGAACTGACAGAGGGCAAAAAACAAACCATTATCACCGTGACTCACGACCTGGATTTTGCCAACGGCTCCGACCGCATTATAGAGATGCAGGATGGGCAGATATTGGGCATTCATGCACCGGAGAGAAACTAGCATTCATTTATTTGTATTTTGTGCAGGCGATCAATAAACATAGCGATTTGAGCAGCGGACAGCAAAAAAAGTTGAACAACTTGCAGTATAGGTTCACTCCGTACTTTCTTATTGCATTGTTCGCTTTGAGTACTGCTGTTATTCGCCGGGTCATCATACCTGAATGGTCGGTATGGCAGCACCTGCTCAGCTTTGTTGGACAGACCATAAGCCTTATCGGTATCTGGCATCTTATCAAATGGTTGAACGGCAAACTCGAGAACCGCTATCCTTTTAGCCAGGGACCCATGAAGCGGATGTCCATGCAGATATTCATCACATTTGTTTTGCTGACGCCTGTTCTGTTCACTGTGGTCCTTCTATTCAAAGGTTATCTTCCCCCGTTTGTGGATCAGAAATTATATGTTGTCATTATCATGATATACGTTATTGTGATATTTCTCTTCAACTTTAGTTTTTACGCTTCTTACTTTTTCCGCAATTGGCAACAATCTGTTGAGGAGAAGGCAGAACTGGAAGTACAGACCGCGGAACTGGAACGGGAAAAGCTGAATCTGCAATACCATCAGCTGCGCAACCAGGTAAATCCGCACTACCTGTTCAATACCCTTACCTCTCTCGATGGATTAATCCAGACCAACCCGTCTCTTGCTTCTGAATTTGTGCAGCACATGTCTAAGGTATATCGTTACGTATTGCAGCATAAAGAGAGTGAGGTGGTGAACCTGGAAGAAGAGCTGTCATTTATCAG
>DASPNB010000661.1:0-4300 GCA_035626755.1 Flavipsychrobacter sp. | reverse complement strand
ATATAATGATTGTGATCCCGGTACTGAGCTTTTTCTCAGTCATATACAAACTGATAAAAGCCTTAATGGCAAAACAGCCTATCAGTCTTTTTGTAAACACTGTCACCACAATCGACCTGGGCTGGACAAGCCTTCCGTTTAATGACAAAAAAGAAGTAGTAATAAAAAAATAATGGAGGCACTAAAGAAAAGAAACATCAGGGATGGCAATGAATATGACCACCTTTTCCCAAAAGCCGAGGTCGGAACGCAGACTATCCTGAAAAACGCCGGAGTGAGCGATACCTGTGCCTTTATCCCTAAAGTAGTAGAAAAGACTATTGCACAAACAAAAGCCATAGCTCAGAGGCTAAAAGGAGCAAACACTTTTGAGACCTGCCGTAACATATGGCATTTCGTGTACCAGCATATTGCCTATAATAAAGACAAAGAGGGTTATGAACAAATAAGAAGTCCTGCAAGAGCATGGCATGACAGAACAAAAGGAGTGGATTGTGATTGCTATAGCACATTTATCAGCAGCATACTGGCAAATCTCGGCATTCGGCATTCACTCAGGATAACAAAATATCACCGGGATTACTTTCAGCACATCTATCCCATTGTGCATCTGGCAGACGGCAGGTATATCACCATCGATTGCGTTACGGACAAATTCAATTATGAAGTACCCTACAGCGAGAAAAAGGATTATTTAATGGAACTACAATTTTTAAATGGCATAGAGGGATTGGAAGTTGAGGGCATCGACTACGACCTGAGCGGAGATGGAATAATGGAGCTAGGTAAGCTTGCCAAAAAGAAAAAGACAGCGGCCAAAAAAGCTGCGCCGCCGAAAAAACAGGCAAGACAAGCTAAGAAAGCAGAAAAGAAAGCTGCAAAGAAGGCCGCAAAAAATGACCCGAATGCCCCAAAAAAGAAAAAGGGTATCAAAAAACTGCTCAATATAGTCAATAAGGTAAACCCTGCTACCCTGGCTTTGAGAAATGGTGTGCTGGCGGCAATGAAGCTAAACGTAGGTAAAATAGGCAGCCGACTTCGCTGGTCCTACCTCACTCCAGCAGAAGCTCATAAGAAAGGCATCGATCCTGAACGCTTTAAAAAACTGGTGGCCACCCGGCAAAAACTGGAGAATATATTCTATGGCGCGGGTGGCAAACCTGAAAACCTCAGAAAAGCAGTGATCAATGGCAAGGGCAACAAGGATAAGCAGGTCAAGGGTTTGGACGGATTGGATCACGAGGCAATCGCAGGATTGGAATATGTGGATATGAATTCTTCCTTATCATCCATCCTCGGTGCGGCCATATACCATTCTGAAAATGTAGAGGGAATGGAAGGCGTAGAAGGCTTTGGCGAATTAGGTGAACCTGTAACACTGGCGACAGTTGCCGCGGCATCCGGTGTGATTGCAACTATTGTCGGTATGCTCAAAAAAATAGGAGACATCTTCAAGGGCAAAGGAGAAGGTGCAGGCGATTTCAGTGAAGAGGCTGCTGCACAAGCCGAACAGGAAGCCTCCCAAATACCGGCAGATAATTCCGCAGCACCCTTGCCTCCGGCAAGTAATAGCGGTGGCAGTAGTGAAGATGGTGGTTCAGCCCCTGAGGATAATGGCGATATAGGAAACAACAAGAGTACCGCTGTAACGACAACAAGCGGTGGTAGCGGAAGTTCCACTGAAGTTAACACATCTGGCTCCGAAGATTCAGGTAGTGGCGCAGAAGCAGACGGCTTTTTTGCCAAACACAAAAAATGGCTTGTACCTGCGGCAATCGGCATCGGTGGGCTTACCGTTCTGGCTATCGCAATGAGTATGAAAAAACCTTCCGTAGCAGCGCCCCGTTCTTCAGGAAAAGGACTTAGTGGTACACCTGCAAGAAAAAAACACAAACGGAAACCTACTAAAAAAACGAAGAACAGGGGCAATATCAAAGCGATCAGGTTTTAACTACAAAGCAGTAAAAGAGAAAAGATGGCAAAGGCAAAAAGTAAAAAAAACAGGTATACCAAGAAGGCTAAGAAAGCAAGTATCCTTGGCAATATGCAAAAACTGCCCACAAAGGGCGATGTAAAAAACACCTTATTGGAAACTGGTAAGGACTTGCTTATAGGCGTGATCGGCGGTGGACTGGTAGGAGCTGCTATAGGGAAACCATCCCTGCTCATTGGACTGGGACTGACAGGTGCCGGACATTTCATGGATAATCGGTTGGCTACCATTTTCGGGATCGGCATTATGGCTTCCAATGGCTTCCAGTCCAAAAGCGTCGATGGACTAGATGGTGTCGGCGGAGTAAAGGAGCGTATCACTGCTTATAAAGACAGTTTTTCCGAAAAACTGTTCATAGATAAACTGCTCAAACGCAACAGCGGCACCAGCGGCTTCGGCAATCTCCAGTACTTCAATTATCAGAACGAGGCTGCACTAACAGGCGACTACGAACTAAGTGGTGACCTGGCCGCACTGGACAGCATAGAGCGACAGATCGAGGAAAGCGGGATGCGCCAGTTACAGATGCAGGGAACTTATGAAATGGAAGGCTATGAAATGGAAGGTACGGACGATGGCATCGAAGGTGTGGACGGTATTGGCCTAGCTGACATAGCAGGATATAATCTCTAAGTTGAAATGCCCTCCTTCAAGTGATGCACGTGCAAGGCATCCACATGAAGGAGGGCAAGTGGAAGCAAAGTTAAAAAAATCAATAATTAATAACCAATAATTAAATAAAAAAATGTACGGTTTAGAAGGTGTAGAAGAATACAATAATCAGGGCGCATTACTCGGCATTGATGGACTGGACGGCGATGAGCTGCTGGGTGCGCTTAGACGAATGAACCCTATCAAGAGAGCGAAGACTATCAATAAGTTAGCACAGCCCCCGGCGGCTTCTAAGGGCTCAAGAGCGGAAATGGAAAAGATGTTCGGTGAATTGCCGCCTTCCATTAAGGAATCATTGGTGAAGGGTGAGCTACGCCTGGCAGATACGATGATCTATTCCATCAAGCCGGTCAGCTCAAAGACCATAAAACTGTTTGAAACACAGGATGATAAAGAGATAGGTATTCGCAATGTCTCCAATGCCAAACTACCTAAAAATCAGGCCTTACTGGTGAGTGGTATCATACTGCTGGCAGGTGTATCAGCCGACAGTACCAAAGATAAGGTGGTAGCAACCGATTTCAAGTCTCTGGAAGATTTCCCGGCGATAGTTAACGGTGAGTTCAATCTCAAGTCCAATAAAAAGCAGATAGTGCCTGAAACAAGTTGTGGTGTATTCAAGACAAAGAATTACCACCTTGTTCCGACAGGCTACTATAAACTAGCCAATCCACGCCTGATTATGGACGATGTGCTGATGGAAATGACCATAGAGTTGGGTTCGATGGAAGGTGTTGCAGCCCACACACACGTTTTTCTTGGTCTGCATGGCACCATAACAACCCCATAATCAAAAGAAATGGCCTTGAAGGTAACCGGTTACAGGATTTAGATAATAAGTGAAAGGAATGTATGAATTTGAACAAATATCAGTGGGGGGCTATAATAGTGGCTATATTATCACCTGCGGTCTTTGTTGTAGCCAAAGGCTCTACCCTTCCTCCAGCCCGGCAACATCCGCAAGTTCCACAATCTGTAAATCATAACCTCAAGGCCTTTCTTTTAATGATACAATATGCGGAAGGAACAATAGGAATAAACGCCTACAAAACTTTATATGGCGGTTCGCTGTTCCACGATCTTTCCCGCCACCCTAATAAGGCGATCACGAAGGGAGGCCTTACAAGTACGGCAGCAGGAGCTTATCAGATACTGAACCGAACATGGATAGATGTACAGCGCACACTCAAGCTGCCGGACTTCAGTCGTCTTAGCCAGGACAGGGCAGCCATAGAGCTTATAAGAAGGCGCGGAGCATTGGAAGATGTACTCAGTGGCAGGTTTGCAACAGCAGTATACAAGGTAAGAAAGGAATGGGCTTCGCTGCCGGGAGCTGGCTACGGTCAAGGTGAACGCAGTTACGAATTACTGGAAAAAGTGTACCAAAGTGCCGGAGGCTATTTAATGGCGGCTTAAACCAACAGAAATGGGAAGTATTATTAAAAAACGATTTGACATACAGGTAACAGAAGCCGACAAGGTTTTCTCCGGCTCTTTCGAGTTGGATAAGGACATCAGTTTCATCAGGGGTATACTTCTTACTTCCAATAAGGACGACCTGATGTATTACAGGGGAAGCCAAAAAATAGAGATCAACAAACAGGAGATCGTCCCTGAAGGATATGAAAGCAAATT
>DASPNB010000660.1:0-8888 GCA_035626755.1 Flavipsychrobacter sp. | reverse complement strand
CGTGAAGCTTGACGTGAGCGTGAGCAATGCAAACAATTCAATAGCAGGCAGCGCTACCACCACAGCCACGGTTGTTGTGCCCAGCATGTCTCAATACGTTTTTGAATTGCACCCTGCCATCACTATAGATTCGGTTGTGATCAATGGACTCTCCCTCCCCTTTAACTCGTCCTCTTTTGTGCGCACAGTGAATCTCGGTGTACCTCTTACACAGGGTACCAATTTCACAGCAAGGGTCTACTATCACGGCCAGCCGCCAAGCAACAGTGGACTAAGACGGCAACAGTCACAATCCTGGGGTGCCTGGGTTACATATACCCTCAGCCAGCCCTACGATGCCCGTGACTGGTGGCCCTGTAAACAGTCATTACAGGACAAAATAGATTCCACCGACATATGGATAACTGTGCCTAACAACCAAAAGGCAGGCAGCATTGGCCTGCTCACAGCGGTGACACCCATTGGCGGCACGCACTCCCGCTACGAATGGAAAAGCAAGTATGCCATAGATCATTACCTGTTATCCCTGGCCGTATCTACCTATATCGACTATTCTTACTACATGCACTTCAGCAGCAACAACGATTCTATGCTGGTGCAGAACTATGTGTATGACAACAGCCAGACACTCCCTTTCTTCCAGGACATTATAGACTCCACAGGGCTGCAAGTCGACTATTTTTCTACGCTTTTCGGCAGGTACCCTTTCTGGGAAGAAAAGTACGGCCATAGCATGGCCCCCTTTGCAGGCGGCATGGAACACCAGACCATGACCACCCTGGGCTTTTTTGAACCCACCCTCGTTGCCCACGAGCTTGGCCACCAGTGGTTTGGCGATCATGTCACCTGCGGCACCTGGCAAGATATATGGTTGAACGAAGGCTTTGCCTCTTATTCAGAATATCTTTTCCTGAGCCATTTCTACGGCTACAATGCCGCCTTCGATTATATGCACGATGTGCATCTCGATGTACTCTCAGAGCCTGACGGCGCCCTCTATGTTGATGACACTACCGACGAAGCAAGGATTTTTGACGGAAGACTCACGTACAACAAGGGCAACTCCGTAGTCCACATGCTGCGCTTTGTGTCAGCAAGTGATAATACTTTCTTCCAGCTCCTCCAGCAATACCAGTCGCAGTTTGCCTTCAGCACAGCGCTCACTTCAGATTTTGAAACACTGGCAGAGCAGATCACAGGCCAAAACCTTGATACCTTCTTCGATCAATGGGTGTACAAAGAGGGCTATCCTATCTACAATGCAACATGGACACAGTCAAACGGCATAGTCTATGTCCAGTTGAACCAAAGCACCTCGGAGCCCACTTCTGTAGCTACTTTCTCTACGCCTATTGAGTTGCAGTTCAAGAGTTCCCAGGGCGATACTATTGTAAGGGTTTACAACAACCAACCTGTACAGACCTATATGTTCAACTGGAGCAAGCCGATGAACACACTGGCGATCGACCCCTCCGAGTGGCTGCTCAGGGATATCAACAACATCTCCCAGGACCCGAGCCTGGGCATTGCCGAAGAATATAAGTCCAGCCTGAGAGTATTCCCCAATCCCGCTACGGATAGCTGGAATGTAACAGGTCTCAATCCGGGATCAACAGTCAGGCTTAGCGATATCAGCGGCAGCACTTTATACTCCGTAGAAAGCATAGCCAATGGCGTTGTAATACCTGCAAACACTTACGCCCCCGGCATTTACCTGTTGAACGTAGGCGACAACAAGGGAAATATCAGTAATTTAAAACTCATCAAACAATAGATTTTTTTAATCACACACAGATGAAAAAACTTTTAGGCTTTCTATCATTGTCCATTTTGAGCCTCGGCCTGAATGCACAAGACATACACGATCACCCATGCGCCCTTAAAAGGCAGGGCGAAAAAATGCAGCACTCTATCTTAGGTAAGAGCACCAACCTGGTACCCGAAGAAGACTACTACGATATAAAGCACGTCGCATTCGATTTCAATCTTACCGATACTTCTATTTATGTAGTCGGCAATACCAAAACTACGGCGCAGGTAGTAGTTCCCACCATGAACCTATACGCTTTTGAGCTGGATAGTATGCTAACAATTGACTCCATCATCCTGAACGGCCAATACGATCTGCTCGGCACCCTCACAACCCAGGGCTATATAAGAAAGGTCACCTTTCCTATGACACTGAACCAGGGCAATACTTTTGATGTACGCATCCGCTACCACGGTACACCTCCCACAGGCACAGGCTTTTTCACAGGCATCCTTCACGATGTGGCGGGTGGTGTAGATATGGTATATACCGTTAGCGATCCCTATGCTACTAAGGACTGGTGGCCCGCTAAGCAAGCTCTCCAGGATAAAATCGACAGCGTAGATATGCATGTCACTGTCCCTGATTACTGCAAGGTAGGCAGCAATGGCTTGTTGGTATCTACTGCCAGCGGTGGCCCCAACTTGCTTAAATACCACTGGAAAACAAATTACCCAATCGACTACTACCTCATCTCCCTGGCCATCGCAGATTTCGCAGATGACCAATACTACATGCATTTCGACAACAGCACCGACTCTATGCTGATACATAATTTCTTCTACGACTCCACCGCCTGGGTTACCAACTATGGCGTCAACTTCGACTCGGTAGGGCTTATGATCAACTATTTCTCCGACCTCTTCGGCCGCTACCCTTTCTGGAAAGAGAAGTACGGCCATTGTCTCACAACGCTCGGCGGCGGCATGGAACACCAGACAATGACTACCATTGGCGTAACCGATACCCGCACCATTGCACACGAACTTTGCCACCAATGGTTTGGCGACAACGTTACTTACAACCAATGGGAAGACGTATGGCTGAGTGAGGGCTTTGCTACATATGCCGAGCAACTTTTCCTGGAACGTTGGTGGGGCACTGCAGCCATGAAGGCACATCGCACACCGCAGTACAACAATGTAATGGTGATACCCGGTGGCTCTGTGATAGTAAGCGATACCATCACGATCACCTCTTTGTTCAGTCCTCGCCTTGTGTACAAAAAGGGCGCGGCGGTAGCCCACATGCTCCGCAACATCGCCCCTAACGATTCCACTTATTTCGCCGGACTCAAAGAATTCCAGACCCAGTACGCCTATAGCATGGCTACCAGCGATGACCTGAAGAATGTAATGGCCACGGCTTACAACGCCAACCTCGATACCTTCTTCAACCAGTGGGTATATGGCGAGGGCTACCCAAGCTATGTGGTTAACTGGTCGCAGGCAGGGCCTTATGTTTCTGTTACTTTATTCCAGACTTCTTCTATGACCAGCTCTGTACCCCTGTTCCACACGCCTATAGATATCAAACTGAAATCCCCCTACGGTGATACAGTCATCAGGGTATATAACAACCAGAGCACCCAGACCTACAATTTCATGTTTAGCAACTGGATGAACGGCGTAGAGCTGGATCCCGACGAATGGATACTGAATAAAGTAACCTCTGTTGTGAACGTAAGCGAAGTAGCTAAGGCTAATTTCACCATCGCTCCCAACCCTGCCAAAGACTTCTGGCAGATCTCCAACCTGGAAAAAGGCCAGAGCCTGAAACTGACGGATGCAGCAGGCAGGACCGTGTGGACTGGCACCAGCCAGTCCGGATCTACGGCCATACCAGCCGCCAATCTCGCTTCCGGCAACTATATATTACAAATAGGCGATGTGAACAAGGGGACAGTGCAGCTGGTTCGCCTGTAGTACATATTTCAAAGAACTTCAACAAACGGGCAAGTATGCTACCTGCCCGTTTGTTTTTACGGTCGGCATGGCTCTTACCCCTATATTTGCACATCATCGGCAGGCATGGACATTCAGCATCTTTTGCAGGAAATAGTAGATAACCCCTCTACCTCATTAGCTATCATCTTCAACCTTATTATCATCGAGAGCCTGCTCTCTGTAGATAATGCTGCGGTGCTGGCCACCATGGTGCTTGACCTGCCCGCCAAAGACCGCAAGAAGGCCCTCCACTATGGCATTATCGGAGCCTATGTCTTCCGCGGCATCTGCCTGCTGCTGGCCTCAGTGCTGATCAAGATCTGGTGGCTGAAGCCGCTGGGCGGTGTTTACCTCGCCTACCTTTGCATCCGCTACTTTGTAAAGAGGCCGACCGTGCAGCAGATAGAAGCCGAAGCAATACAGGATGAGAAAAGCCACGAAAAAGCCGAGAGCTGGATATACCGCCGCATCGTGAAATTCATCGGGCCATTCTGGTCTACCGTGATACTGATAGAGCTGGTAGACCTCACCTTCTCTATCGACAACGTATTTGCAGCCGTAGCCTTTACCGACAACATCATCCTCGTGTGGCTCGGCGTATTCATCGGCATCCTGGCTATGCGCTATGTGGCCCGCGGCTTTGTAAAGCTTATAGAGCACTACCCCTTCCTGGAAACCGCAGCCTTTGTAGTGATAGGCTTCCTGGGCCTGAAGCTCATGCTCTCCCTCTACGAACACTATGCCCCGCAGTCTGCAATAACCAAAATGCTCACCAGCCACGAGGCCGACTGGGCAACCTCCATCATTACCATCTGCATCTTCGGTATACCCATACTGGGGTCTCTGCTATTCAATTATCCGAAAAAACGCTAGTGCATACTTGTGCAGTGTATGTGCATACTTATGCATAGTCTGTGCATACTTGTGCAGGATGTGTGCAGGCTTGTGCAATGTTTGCGCTGTACAGTGCAATCTTGATCTAGCCTGACAGAGACCCAAGATGAGCCATAGTAAAGGCTTTCAAAGGATATAAACGCGGGCTGAAGGCTGCAATAAATATTTGCTGAAACGAAGCAGTAGGAGAAAGGGTCATAGTAATTTTATTTAAACCGTGTTTGTCCAGGCTGGATAAACAGTATATGTAAAGTTACGAAATCGCGCGAGCGAAATTTCAAAAAGGCGGATTTATGTGGGTAACTTTTTTGCAATTTTCTTTCAAAAAAATTCAAAAAAGCGACAAAAAATGTGGGTACATTGGAAGTATTAAAATTTACCTATGAAAAAGGTCCTGCTCTTTACGCTGGCAATAGCTTCGGGCAAGCTTCCTGCCCTTGGCCAGCATTTTACAATCAGCAACAGCCACATGAACATAGCCTATGTGGCAGTAGAAAACGAACTAAGTGTGGCAGTAGAGAGTATCTCCGCTGACTCAGTAAGTCTTACTAATGATTTCAACCCTGAATGGATTAAAAAGGGTGAAAAGCGTGGGGTGTTCCTGTTTAGACCAGAGAAGCCGGGTATCTATCGCATAGATGTAGTGGCGAAGAAAAAAGGCAAAGTAGCGAAAGTAGGATCAATGAATTACCGGATGAAGTACCCGCCTCTTCCTGTGGGCAGGCTGGGCGGACGTCAGAAAGGACAGATAGGGCTGGAGAAATTACAGAAACAAATAGGGCCGATCATAGCACTGGAGAATTTCGACTACGAACTGGCTTACAAGACAGTCTCCTACAATTTTGAAGTACGACGCAAGGGGCAATCGATTATTAAACACAAGAACAGCGGGGGAGCATTTGAGGCTCCAATCCAAAACTATCTTAAGAATGCAGTTGTCGGAGATTCGCTTATCATATCAGATATGGAGGTGAAAGCTGCCCGAAACGAATTACTGAACGGCCTTACAACTATCAACAATGATTCGATGGTATTCGTTGTGGTAGAATCAAGCAAGGACCCTTATGTGAAAGTGGATGAGGATGGGGAAGAATGATAGTCTGATTTATGTTACCTGGCCTGTCTGAAGATTCACCCCTGTTTTGACGCCGGACTCAGTCCGGTTCATCTGCGTTGACACGGGAGAAACTCCCGCGCCAGTTTGAGGAGCTTTCGCTTCAGTGCCGAAGGCGGGAGACCCGGCGCGAACAGAAAGGATTTAGGTCACCACTCCTCAGCTTCACCGCTTTGATTTCGCCGAGTCCGGCCGTGCCGTGACTCGGCGGCGAAGGAAGGTACGTGGCTTTCAGGGTTAAGTCGAGCGTTAAAAAAATAGCAGCATTTGTTCTTAAGGCAAAACTCAAAAGTGAAAACCCAAAAGTGATCGGGTGATATGTGGGTTGTAAACACAAAGGACGCGGAGGGAAGCGCGAAGGTTTCGCAAAGGGGGTTGCTCGGACGGGCAGTTTCAAATTGCAGCGATCCATAGCCACAAGTCAGCGGCGCACAGGAGCTTTGCGACAGACTTGCGGCAGCGGGGGAGAAACTCCCGCCAGTTTTGAGAGTCAATAAAGACCATGCATTTGAACAAGTTAATTGGTTTGTTTAATTATCCGAAAGCGCTGGCCCCAAAACCTTACTTAATTTTTCAACACCTTTCGACACTAGTGTTTTCCAGCAATAAATTCACCACAACTCTCAGAGTATTCAACAGAAACCGCACTTGAACGACCTCTTACCTTAAAAACTGTCGTGATCTTATTTGGGCCGATTGAGATATCAGAGTAATGCCATATAGACAATTCCTTTTTCTGAACGTTTACAAGAACAGATACGCCATCTTGTCCAGATCCCGGCGACGTGGGCATCAAAAATTTTGCCCAAATGCACATTCCATAATTGTTGACATTAATCTTTCGAAGTATGAATGTGCCTCTATCAAATTGATGAGGCTCAAAAAATAAAAATTGTGTAGATATTAGTATCAATCGATAAAACTCTCTGTTTTCAAGTGCAGCTGAATCTATGGCGTCAAAAGTAAAATAGCCGATATTCGATTGCACAAATGCAGATTCACTTTCTGCAGCATGCGAGCATTCAGCTTTTTTAATCCGCCTCAAACGGGTTCCGTTAACTGCAAAGCTCGAATCTGATGAATTGGAATTCATTGCTATGGAGTCTGCGTTATTTAATTGGCCAGCTTTGTTAGAAGGAGCAGTCTCCTTTTGAGGCGAATTGCATGCGCCGATCAATACCAATAATATCAATGTTGCTTTCATTCTATATAATTAGCTGGCGTTGGCCTTATGGCTTCATTTTCGTCCCTGCCGTGTATTCTAAGGTAACGATATGGCCAGATTATGCTGCCATATTTTTATTTCATGGGGCGTTTCCTGCTTCCCCGCCACCATTCCACTCTCCCCGCCTGTAAGCTGCAACAGGTAATTACCGGAAGCTGGAATAAAACCAATCATAAACCGGCCCATGAGAAAAGAGAGAGATGGGAAATTAGTCTTATACTTAAAGATGGACGGTTATGTTGCCGAAACAACAAACTGATCATAATCATGTTATGCCGGGAAGGCATGTGCTACCTTTAACTGGCCGCTGTAACCGGAAGCGATAGCGATATAAGAATAGATTTTAACTATAAAAAATGCGGCTGTATAGCAGTAATTTTTCACAGGCAACGAAGGCCGGTAAAGCACATATTCACTAACAGTATAAGTTGATAACATGGGAACAGATTCAAACGACATCAGCAAATGCCCGTTCCATAACGGCAGTATGAAAAACAATGCAGCAGGCGGAGGCACGAGGAACAGAGACTGGTGGCCGGGGCAACTGAAACTAAATGTGCTGCGCCAATACTCTCCATTGTCTAACCCTATGGGTGATGCCTTTAATTATGCTGAGGAGTTTAAAAGCCTGGACTATGCGGGCGTGAAAAAAGACCTGCATGCACTGATGACCGATTCGCAGGACTGGTGGCCGGCAGACTTCGGGCACTACGGTCCCTTCTTCATCCGTATGGCCTGGCACAGCGCAGGCACTTACCGGGTGCATGACGGCCGCGGAGGCGGAGGTGCGGGACAGCAACGCTTTGCACCGCTTAACAGCTGGCCCGACAACGTGAACCTTGACAAGGCCCGCAGGCTACTGTGGCCTATAAAACAAAAATACGGACGCAAGATATCGTGGGCGGACCTGATGCTGCTGGCAGGCAATGTGGCGCTGGAGTCGATGGGCTTTAAGACATTTGGCTTCGGCGGCGGCCGCGAAGATGTGTGGGAACCGGATGAAGCAGTGTACTGGGGAGCGGAAAACACCTGGCTGGGTGGTGATGAACGCTATGCGCATGGATCGCCGGGTGTAGTGGAAGAACATGGGGTACTGGTATCGGATGACGACCCTGACGGAGGCAAGCACAGCCGCAACCTGGAAAGTCCGCTTGCCGCAGTGCAGATGGGACTGATATATGTGAACCCCGAAGGGCCGGATGGCAACCCCGATCCAATAGCAGCCGCGAAGGACATTCGCGTTACGTTCGGGCGGATGGCTATGAATGATGAAGAAACGGTTGCCCTGATAGCGGGCGGACATAGCTTTGGCAAGACACACGGGGCAGCTACTGCAGACCACGTAGGCAAGGAACCCGAGGCGATGGGCCTGGAAATGCAGGGCTTTGGCTGGCACAACAGCTTTGGCTCGGGCAAGGCGGGTGACACAATAACCAGCGGGCTGGAAGTGACCTGGACCAAAACACCGACAAAGTGGAGCAATAACTTTTTTGAGAATCTTTTCGGCTTTGAATGGGAGCTTTCAAAAAGTCCCGGAGGTGCACACCAGTGGGTGGCCAAAAATGCAGATGATATTATCCCCGATGCATTTGACAACTCGAAAAAGCGCAGGCCTACCATGCTCACCACCGACCTTGCCCTAAGGCTTGACCCGGTGTATGAAAAAATATCGAGGCGATTCCTGGAGCATCCTGAAGAGTTTGCAGATGCTTTTGCGCGTGCGTGGTTCAAATTGACGCACAGGGATATGGGTCCGCGTTCGCGCTACCTTGGTCCTGAAGTGCCTTCAGAAGAACTGCTGTGGCAGGACCCTATACCTGCCGTAAACCATGAGCTGGTAAATGAAAAAGATATAGCTGCGCTCAAAGAGAAGGTGCTGGCTTCCGGCCTGAGTGTTTC
>DASPNB010000659.1:0-2460 GCA_035626755.1 Flavipsychrobacter sp. | reverse complement strand
ATCAAAGGTTGCTATCATAGTCCTGGCTATTACGGAGATATTATTTCTCTTGTTTCGGTCATGGGCAAAAAGGAAAGCAGCCCTGGCTGCATACCAGTTGCCGCCGGTCACCAGGTTCCTGCTATACAACTATGTGCCTTTTTATGTGTCCCTTTCTGCAGATGAACAGCAAAGGTTTGAACAAAGAATGCGCGATTTCCTGGCAAGAACAAAAATAACCGGAGTTGCGGGCGTTACGGTATATGATGTTGACCTGGTATTCCTGGCTGCGGCGGCAGTCATCCCCTTATTCGGCCACCCTGAGTGGCGATATAATAACCTGAACGAAATATTGCTTTATGGTGATACATTCAATCGCCAGTATGACGTGGAAGGTCCGGGCAGGGATGTGCTGGGCTTGGTAGGCGAAGGAGTTTTGCACCGGCAGATGATACTTTCACAACCTGCGCTCAGGGCCGGCTTCTTATACCCGGAAAATGCACACAATACAGCCCTGCACGAATTTGTGCACCTGATAGACAAGGCCGACGGCGCCATAGATGGTGTACCGCAGTACTTGCTGGATAAAAATGGTTCTAAAGAATGGCGCAGCTATATGCAAACTTATATCCGCGCTATAAAAGAAGGATATACAGATATCAATCCCTACGGGGCCACCAACGAGGCCGAATTTTTTGCAGTTATTTCGGAATATTATTTTAAGCAGCCGCAGACGTTCCGATTTCTGTACCCTGAACTGTATGAGATGCTGAACAGAATATATGCGCCAAAGGCTGCAGCCTAATGTTTAGTATATGGATATTCAATTTTCATTTGCTCACCGTTCACCTCGCCTTCTATATAAGCCAGCATGCTTCCTTCATTTTGTTTCACATATACTATCCTTTGTGGAAAATCGTGCCCTTTGTTTTCAAACGCGATCATAGTATCGGAAAAAGAAGTTTCCCTGAAGATGACCGGCTGGCCATTGTTCTGTTCGCTCACGGTGGGTATGTACAGCAATTCCCCGTTACGTAATACAATAATTATTTCTTCGGTTGTAAGCATTTTACCTGAGCTATCCATAAACTTGCCTATGCCGGAAAAAACTGTATCGTTGGTGCGTATCCAGGATTCAGTGACAGTTCCCTGGGGCGAAGACATTTCCCAGTAGCCCAGCACCCAATCTATCCTGTCAAGTTTGGTAGATTCATTTTTACCAGTACTGCATGCCTGCAAAAAGATGCAGGATATAACAGCTATAAACAACGGTTTTTTCATGTCATCAAAACTACTCTTTATTACAATAAAACTGAATTGTCACAATAATGTGCGGCTTAGTTTTTCTTGGCAATTGTTATGGATTATTATGAATTAACTGACATACAAGCCGGTAGATTTAGGTTCTAAAATATTTCCTATGATTAAAGAATTACTCTTTGGTTCCACTTTTGTTTGCCTTACGTTGCATGTTTCAGCGCAAACCAATCACTACAGGTTTGAAGTAGACACAGATGCATACTCTGAACTTACAGGCGACATTGCCCTTACGCAGATGGTCTTTGCTACGGGTGATCCTATTGAAGTAAAAGATCTGTTTGGTGAAACCTTCAGCTACTTTAACGAGCAATGGCTGATGGATACCACTACTACCGGTGTACTTATATTTCCCAATGCCTTTGTCGAGGTGGTGAAAGACAATAATTTCATCATTTGCGACGGTCTCCTGCGCTGGCTGGACTCAATTGACAATACTTCTAAGATATCTTATAAAATAGAAGGCGCCCCGGGCAGTAAGATACTCAAGGTACAATGGAAGAACCTGATGTTGCGTACCGGCCAGCCCGGCAACTTTGTCAACCTGCAGATATGGCTGCACCAGAACGGCATTATCGAATATCGGTATGGCCCCATGTCTGCCAGCAACGCATCGGGGTATACGCAACAGACAGGCCCTTCAGTCGGGATTTCCTATTCACCATTTGACCTGTCTCCAATATTTGAAAAAATATGGATATACGGTACGCCTCCAAATATCACAATAGATTCCGCGAGGAACATGAACTTCCCGAATATCTGGGGTGTGCCTGTTGATGGCACTGTATATAGATTTGCACCAAAAATGTTGTCCGCTTCGACAATTGAGAACAATAACAATTTCGATGTTTACCCTAACCCCGCCAATACTGAATTGCATATACACGCTGCAATAACAAATACACCGCTTAAGGCTACATTATTTGACCTACAGGGAAGAGTTTCCGCGGAATATCTACTGGATGGTCATACGCAAATACATACCATTACTACAGGCGATCTTCCGGGCGGTATTTATGAGTTACGGCTGCAAACAAAACAACAAACGATCACGCAAAAGATTGAAATAAAGCACTAAAGGGTTTTCATTTGGCTTAGGTATGCGAAAAGGCCGTGCTGCATGGGCGGCCTTTTTAAATCCTGGCACGCCAGGGAGTATCTTCT
>DASPNB010000658.1:0-2933 GCA_035626755.1 Flavipsychrobacter sp. | reverse complement strand
GGCATCCGCTTTTCCCATTGAGCTTCACGACGGCGCGCCTTCAGCATAGCATCGAGCTTTTGCTGTAGTTCCGGTATATCGGCAGCTAGTCGCCCTAATCTATCTGCTACCGGGCGCATGTATGTATATTTCAAGCCTTTTGTACTCTGCAATACCATATTTACTATCCCTTCGTTTACGGAAGGTTCATCACTACTTGTCAATATGCTCATATGCCTGTCGTTCAGCAGTTGCAGCAGATATTCGTAGAGAGATCTATGATTCATTCGATACACATCCACTGTGGTGATATGGTTATACAGCTTGATGCTTTCTTTCAACACCCAGTCTGGACTAACTGCCTTGTGTTCGCGTGCGCGGTCGGTCATGCCTGCCAACCAGCGGTCATTATCATATTGCCTGCGGCGGCTTTCATCGCTCAGGACAATGTAAGCTTCCTGCACCTCGTGAAAATAGCTTTCAGCAAAAGCATCTTGTATACCAGTATCGGGGTGGTACTTGAATGCCATTTTCCGATAGGCCTTCTTCACTTCCTCAACCGTAGCTGCCGGATGAATATCCAGTATTTTATAATAGTCTTTCAGCGCTGTGGCGGACATTGAACAAAGATAGGAATTACGAAAAAAGGTATTTTTTAGCCGTAGAGGCATTGCGCTATAACTTGTGGCAACCGACGGGACTTAATCTCAGGCACTTATTTCGGTCATAACCGATCCCAATCCTACTCAACAAGAGTCTTTAGAGCGGACCTTGCTCATCCGCAAATATTCATAATATAAATGGCGGGTATAAACAAAAAACTTGTATTTAACCACGCCCGCGGATCTATTCCCATGGCAAAGCCACTTGTAGATCTACCAACGTCTTGTATCCCTCCCTGCGAGTATTTCTATCGTATTACAAATGACAAAGGAACGTTCTTAAATGGTGGAAAAACTCATAAAACATTAAAAATCAGGGCGGTTCGCTCGAAAACGAACCGCCCTTTTACACACTCACTATACACTACTCTGCTTTTAGCTACTATGCCCCTATTGCTAAAGCACTATTCACATAACCACATAGAGTGAAAAAAGTTCGCTGAGAACAAAAAAAATTAACCCTGATATATCAAAGGCCTTTATAAACGATAAATTCCTTTACGACATCAAGCACTTTGCGGGCTGTAAATGGTTTGGTTATATAACGGTCGGCACGTTGCGCAGGTTCCAGCTTTTCATGGCTTTTATCTGCTTCGTCTATCAGCATGATAAAAGGAACATTCGATGTTGCGGGGTAGCTTCTTGCGAATGTAAGCAGCTCATACCCTGTCATATCTGGCATTTGTTTCTCGCAGATTATCAAGCCAATAGTGCTTTCTTTAACTACTGCCATTGCTTCGCGTCCTTGTTGGGTATGTTTTACGGGAACATTGACAATTCCCAGTATCGCCCTGATCATATTGGCGATCCCGGTATCTTTCTCAACGATGAGTACGATCTTTTCCTGTGTATCCATAGCTATAGTTGACAGGGACTATAAGCCAAAGCCCGGATTACCCTCGTTTTTCGGGCGATAATAATTCAATTGCAATTAAGGGTGTATAAATGCGGTCGCCAACTAAACCCCGTTCAATAACATTATTATAACCACATGTTAACCAATGGATAACAAAATAAAACGACTTCGGTTGCGAATAACCTGCTGTTAACATGGATTATTGAAACGAACATGTATTTTTATCCTTAAACAACAATTGCGCAAAAATAAATGCACATGAATAAGGGTATTATATTCTGTACTTCGGCTTTGCTGTTATTCACCATTGCAGGGTCCTGCAAGAGGTCACACATGTGCTATTGTAAGGTATCAGGTACATTCGATACCACCCTCATCAAAGAATACAGGGGGTACTCAAAACGTGAAGCCCGCCAGCTCTGCGAAAGCGATGAACTTGTTTCCACACAGGCAGTTAATATCGAGTGCGATATACACAGGTGATCTAATCAGTAATGCTGAATTTCTCAACTGGCCCTCCTTCCGGCTGGTTGCCTGCCAGCCTGGTCGCTATTGCCTGTTGTACAAAGAGATCGTAGTCTTTGTCTGCAAGGGTCTGGCTAAGCATAACCATATCGAAAGCTGCAGGTATACCGAAACCCTGGCGCAATGTATACATGAACCGCAGCCTGTGCGCAACAGGTACCGCCGGCAAAATATGTTTCCATTCTGCCGCTCCCTCGCCCGCCTCCTTTAAAACTGTCTCTTGAAACCTCTCGTAGTGTAACATGTAATAAATTACAGGCGTTAAGCTACAAAGGTTGAAAAACTTAGTTTGTTAACAGGTTGTTAACGAGATGTTACTACGGATAGATGTAGCTGATGTTCCAGCCCTTATTCATTTTAACTCATTTCCGTATCTTTATAGCTATGCGTTACGCAGACGCGATCTAAAGGAGATATAATGAGACGAATAATATCAACAACGCTTGCTTTTATGTGTGCCATATCGGCATTTGCACAAATGCAGCCTGGTTTTAAGGATTTTGACGTAGCAGCCGGGTTGGCCAGTTCTAATCCTGTCTACCTCGCAGAATTCAATGGAAAATTGTATTTCTATGCAAGCGACGGCTCCGTAGGGAAAGAGCCATATTATGTGCAAGGGTCAGGCACCCCGGTTTTGATCAAGGATGTGAATCCGGGCCCGGGTTCCTCCGTGAGCGGTGACTACCTGCGACCATCGGCTTTTCTCAATGGCGTGTATTACTTCACCTCCGACAATGGCTTTACCGGCCAGGAAATATATAAATACGATGGGAGCAACCCTCCCACTATCGCCTTTGACCCAAATTTCGGAGCAGATAGTTCGAAGCCGGATAATTACACGGTACTTAACGGAAAATTGTATTACTCGGCGATCACAACCGGTGAGGGACGCGAGTTATGGGTGTTTGACG
>DASPNB010000657.1:0-3272 GCA_035626755.1 Flavipsychrobacter sp. | reverse complement strand
AAACCAGCCAAACTGGCCTATACCTATCGAATTGAAACGCAGGATGCCGGACCTGCCCATATTCTGCGACCCCAGCCACATAACCGGCAACCGCGATTTGGTGGCAGGCATAGCACAGAAAGCCATGGATATGGGGTTTGAGGGGTTGATGATAGAAACCCATATAAATCCCGAAAAAGCCCTGAGCGATTCGGCCCAGCAAGTTACACCATTGGTATTAGAGGCGCTGTTGTCTGAACTGGTGGTACGCGATAGTAAGGGCGATGGCCTGAGCAAGGAGATGGGGCTCGAATACCTCCGCCAGGTGATGGACGGCATAGATGCAGAAATAATAGACCTGGTAGCCCGCAGGATGGAACTGAGCGAGAAAATAGGCCATCTGAAGAAAGAATGTAACATGACCGCCTACCAACCGGAGCGTTGGAATGAAATATTGGAAACACGCGGCAAACGGGCCGAACAAGCCGGAGTATCCAGGGAATTCATTATTGAATTATATGAGAAGATACACCACCACAGTATCAGCAAGCAATTAGAGATATTGCAGGGTTTGATAAAAGAACTAAAAAGTTAATTTTACCCGTCATTTAAAAAGCTGGTACATTGGCGCTGAAACAACATAAAGACGACAGGGTGCGTTTTGAACAGCAGGTAGACAATTCCCGCTCCTATGTATTGCCGTTTGTTACCCGGACGAAACAAATTGAGTCCGAAACAAAAATACTGGAAATAGGATGTGGTGAAGGCGGTGTGCTGGTACCATTTGCAGAAATAGGATGCCGTTGTACGGGTGTAGACCTGGATAAAATAAGAATAGACCTTGCAAACGGATTTTTAGCTGATTTCGTAAAAATCGGGCAGGTAGAATTCCTGTATAAAAACGTATATGACGATGACTTCCTGGGCCAGTATAAAAATTATTTCGACCTGATAATTCTAAAGGATGTGATCGAACACATCCCCGACCAGGAACTCTTTATACCCTACCTGAAGAACCTTTTGAAGCGGGACGGACAGATTTTTTTTGGTTTCCCCCCCTGGTATATGCCGTTTGGCGGCCACCAGCAGGTAGCCTCCAGGAAACTATCCATGCTGCCTTACTATCATATCCTGCCCAAACCTCTTTACAGACGACTCCTGAAACTTTTCGGGGAAAGCGACCGTACTATTGAAGACCTGATGGAAATATACGATACCCGCATCAGTATAGAGCGGTTTGAACGTATCATAAAGAAGAGTGGTCTGCAGATAAAAAATAAACAACATTTCCTGCTCAACCCGATCTATAAATACAAATTCGGATGGAACCCTGTAAAGCAGTCGAGGATCATCTCGTCCATACCATTCGCGCGCAATTTTCTGACCACCTGTGTATATTATACCGTAGGTATCTCATGAGTTCCAGATGTCCCACGATGCTTCGGCCTGAAGTTCCAGCATTTCCATGCCGTTCTTAGTAGTGGCGCCGCGTTGCTGCCCTTTTTGCAGGAAAGCAGTAACTGCAGGATTATAAATAAGGTCATACAGGATATGTTCTTCCGAAACTGCATCGTAAGGTATAGGCGGATAACTTTCAGTACACGGGTACATGCCCAGCGGTGTGGCGTTGATGATCAATCTGTACTTGCCTGTGACCCCGTCTGAAAGTTCGTTATAGGTGATCACATCATCCTTCTGCGTTCTCGACACATTGATGTATTGTATCCTCAAATTGTTCAACACATATTTTACAGCCCGGGCAGCCCCGCCTGTACCCAATACTATTGCCTTATTCATTCCCGACGTCAGCAGTGGCCTCAGGCTTTGTTCAAAACCGGTGACATCGGTATTATAGCCTTTGGTTCGCCCGTCAGTAATACGAATACAGTTAACTGCTCCCACATCCGCTGCCACCTCGTCCAGTTCGTCCAGCAATGATATTACTTGCTCTTTATAAGGCGTTGTTACGTTCAGACCTGAAAGATTGGGGTATAGTTCCAGCAGTTGCGGCAGTTCTCTGATGGAGGCTAAAGGAAATGCCCTGTACTCCGCATCGATCTCTTCCTGTACGAACTTACTATTAAAATATCCCGGCGAAAAAGTATGCCCCAGTGGGAAACCGATTAGTCCATATAACCGCCTGGCCGACATTCTGAAAAAATACAATAAAAAACGGGTATGTTATTCATACCCGTTTAGTAAATCCTTATTTATCCAGGAACATATGGAATGTATCCCCCCGCAGGCCGTTACGCATGGCTTCCAAAGGAATCACTTCCGAAGGAGGGATATTTCCGAGGTTGACATTAGCGCCAAGCAATTCCAGGAAATATACCTGTTGCGCTTTCTGCGGTGCCTCCCATATTATCTGCTCGTAGGGTATCTGTGTCAGTATTTCCTGCACCAGTCCTTCGCGCACCTCGCCACTGCCGCGGTATATGCCTACATTACCGCTTTCACGGGCTTCTGCTATCACATACTTAGCCCCGGCGCTCAATTCAGCCTTCATCAGTTCTATCCATTTATATGGCGGAATGATGTGCGCCGCATCTTTAGAACCTACTTCAGAAAGTACTGTAACATGCTTTGCCAGTTCCGTTATGTATTTACATTTTTCCTCGTGAGGAATATTGACGGACCCGTCAGACACCTCAACAAATTCAAGGCCGTAATCTTTAATAACATTGATATAGTCATCAAACTGATCCCTGATAAGAAATGCTTCAAACAGTGTGCCGCCAAAATACACCGGCATGTTATGCTCTTTATATATTTCTATTTTCTCCCGCAGGTGATTGGTGACGAATGCTGTACCAAAACCAAATTTCACAATATCGACATATGGCGAAGCCACAGACATGAAATTCCTCACATCATCCAGGCCCAAACCCTTATCCATAGCCATAGTAAGGCCATACTGGCGCGGCTGTGTCGTGCGCTCAGGTATATTCTTCAAAAAAAAGTTCATGTAAACGGTTTGTGTTTGTGAGGGCAAAGGTAATTCTTTCAATATTGCTGCGCCAACGTTAGTAAAATGATTTTTTCACTTGTATATTAGCGTTATATTTTAGCTGTATGAAACGTAATGTATCACTCCTGGGCCTGGTGATCGGGTTGTTGCTGCCAATCGTAGGTATGTTCATTGTATATCTTGTGATGTCACGCGGCAGTTCATTCGGAACCTTTATCAGCACGATGAAGACAGACTTTGACGCAGCGGCCCTCATACTTAGCCTGAGCATTTTAATAAATATCATCCCATTCATATATTATACCAACCGCAGGCTGGACCT
>DASPNB010000656.1:0-7006 GCA_035626755.1 Flavipsychrobacter sp. | reverse complement strand
CGAGACAAAAGCGGAGTATCACTGGCTGGATGCTATAGGTGCGGATGTAGTAGGCATGAGCACAGTACCCGAAGCCATTGTGGCAAGGCACGGAGACATGCGTGTATTTGCAGCCAGCATTATCACCGACATGGGCATCAGGGAAGAGGACAATGTCATTACCCACGAAGAAGTATTGGCAGCAGCCAATGAGGCAGCGCCGAGGCTGGCGAAGCTGATGGCGAGCCTGGTAGAAATTAGTTAAACACCCCGGGGGAAAGTCGTATATTTATACGTCTATATATATGGGCCAAAAACTCACGACTATGCTTAAGACCTCATCCCTCTGCCTATGTTTCGTTCTCAGCATTGCTGCATGCCGGCCTGAGGAAAAGTTCCCTACTAAAGTTCAGCCCGAAATTGCTGAAAACATAATACAACACAATAGTCACCCCGGCCATATAACAAACAGTATTCAAAGCAAAAACGGGGATATAATGGCCTGCGGAACCGACAATGCAGGTAATTCAGTTCTTTGGGCAATATCACATAATTACGGAACCATCATTTGGAGTAAAAGTTATCCGGTGTCCGAATATGGAACCTTCGCAGATCTCGAGGAAAAAAAAGACGGCGGGTTTATGATATGCGGTATTAAGACATCGGACGATGGAAACGCAGACATACATATGTGCAATGTAACAGACGAAGGTCTGATTGTCTGGCATAAAAGTGTAGGTAGTCCGCAGGACGAGGTGAATGTAAGCATGACCAGGGCAACAGGCGGGCAATATGTTGTTGTTGCGGCCCAAAAGAATAGCACCTATGACCTGTTTGATATGTGGATGACGGAAAGCGGAAGCGAATGGCACCTGGTGTTTGAACAACCGGGAGAGCAAATACCTTATTGTGTCACCCCGGATGCCGCCGGTGGCATTATCATAACCGGTACGCATAACGATAATATTGTCAGTCCTGCCCGACTCCAGGTATTGAAACTCGGTAACTTTCTTGACACCATCTTCAACCTGAGCAAACTGATGAATAATGGTCATACTATTGCGCGCCATTCTATCGAAATTGCCAACGGTGCGGTTATCACCTGCGGCAGCAGATCGATAGCCGGAATGGTAAGGGGATTTGTATGCAAAATATCCAAAACGGGTGTAATAGAATGGGACCGCGAATATTCATGCGACAGTAACCTGGTAATTGAAAAACTAGTCAGTGACGGAGACGGCTTTAAAGTGGCCGGGCATGTGTATGGAAATTGCACAGGCTGCAATAGCCGTAGCTTGCTGATATCTCTTGACGTACAAGGCAATGAGCTATGGAGAAACATCTATGAGCCCGAAAATAACAAAGACGAGACAGCCGTAAATCTTTTTCCCGGCAATAAGTCTGCACTTCTTCAAAACAGCAAAGACAGGAATACAGGTGAAGAGCGCTTTTTCGTTCAGTATATTGATCAAAAAGGTGCCGCGTTGGAATAATAGGGTTTTGACTGCTTTTTCACGTCTATGTAGCAGAATCAGTAATTTTGCAGATGCAGCGCCTATCGCATATAATAATATTTATACTGTTCATTTACGGTCCCGCCGGAGCACAGCAATCAGAGAAAGTAAAACTGCTCTGCAACTGGAACGATACCACCGGGCTGAGTAATCATAACGGTCAATACTTTAACGATGTATGGGGCTTCTCTGTAAAGGGGCACGAATATGCTGCCATCGGCTCTACCGAAGGAGTGCATATAATAGATGTAGGCAATTGCAAACAGGTTGCCTTCCGGAAAGGGAGCTCGGCAGGGGAGCACGTCATCCACCGCGACTACAAAACTTATAAAAACTACCTCTACGCAGTATGTGATGAGGGAAACGATTCAAGGTTGCAAATTTTGGATATCAGCTACCTGCCCGATTCCCTGCCGCAGGTATACGAAAGCACTCCCTTTGAGTGCATACGTTCACACAATGTATTTATAGATACAGCAAAAGCAAAGATGTACCTGTGCTTTAATGCACATTGGGAAGACTTTGGACAAGGGATAATAACAATCAGGCGGCCAATGAGTGTTTTTTCACTCAACGATCCTGCTAAGCCGCAGTTCCTTACACACTTTGACTACTCCGACTATATACACGATGTATATGTGCGCAACGACACGGCCTATGCCAGCGCTTCGGATGACGGCTATGTAATAGTGGATTTTTCCAAAGGCACCAGCTACGATATCGTGGGCATTCTTCCTGACTACGACTTTAGCGGCTACAATCACTCTAGCTGGATCAACAGCAAAGGAATAGGCGTAATGGCCGACGAGACGCATGCCAGTCCAATGAAGGTAATAGATACACGTGAGACAACTGATATAAAGATACTCTCTTACTTCGCTCCCCGCCCCGGAGACAGTACCTGCATTCCGCATAACCCTTACATACTGAACGATGACTATGTGCTGATCTCTTACTACTTCGATGGATTGCAGATTTATAACATTTCAAGTCCCGACAGTCCGTACAGAACCGGCTTTTATGATACTTACCCCGGAGCAAGCTTTAAAGGCTACGCCGGAGCCTGGGGCTGCTACCCCTACCTGCCATCGCACAGGATACTGCTGTCGGACATGCAAACCGGTCTTTACATCTTTGATGCCGACAGTGCGCTGGACCTGAAAGCTAAAAATGTAATAATAGACATAGCTACACCCTTCAGTATTTATCCTAATCCTGCTAAGGATAAGATATGGGTGAAGCTGCCCACTGAGCAAGGCCCGTTAGACGTAGCTATCTGCGATATTTCCGGCCGCATCATTCTCAAACAATCAATTTATCTTTCTGCGATGCCTAATCAAGGTATTGAATTAACTTTGCCGCGGAATTGTCCCGTGGGTATGTACACCCTGCGTGTAGTAACAGGGAGCAATACCTACACTGGTAAATTCGTTAAAGCAGATAATTGAGCCGCTTAAGAGGATTATTCTTTTTGTTTTTTGTAGCTGTGTGCTCCCACTCCGGGATGGCGCAGATACAGCCAATGGGCAATACCCCCGGCAGTATGAACAATCCCCGTGATACTGCTTCTAACAAAACCAATAATAAAGAATGGAAAGACGAGGCTGCCCGGGTGAGCTTTAAGCAGCTGAACTCGCAAAAAGTCTACGCCCCCGACACCAGTATACACACTTTTCACCGCCGACCCTTTCTGCAACCCTGGCACCGTGACCTGGGCAATATGGGCAGCGCTGCAAGGAACCTTTTGTTCACACCGCAGTACAGGGTAGGGCCAACATTCGGCTACAATGTTTTTGATATCTACCGCTACGAAGTAGACAGCCTGCCTTTCTACAACACTACCCGGCCATACAGCATCTTTACCTACCTGCTGGGTTCCAAGCTGGAACAGGTATCCCAACTGCTGCACTCGCAAAACATTACACCCTACTGGAACGTAACCGCCCAGTATCGCAAGATCAATTCGCAGGGATTTTATAAGGCGCAACGGATGAACCACGACAATGCCTTCATCACCACCAACTACAAAAGCAAAAAACAGCACTACGAACTGAACGCTGCGTTCACCTACAACAAAGAGCAGCAGGATGAGAACGGCGGCATCACCGACGAAACCCTTCTTGACAGCGAGGACTACACCGACAGAAAAGTAATTCCCATCAACTTCGACAACAGCGGCTATAGCGACAGGCGCTCACCCGTTACCAATGTGCTGCGGGATTACTCCATACTGCTGCAACACAGTTACACTGCGGGCAAAGAGGACTCCGTATACAATGAAGATTCTACCAAATTCACCTACAGGCTGATACCCCGCTTCCGATTAACACACAGGATGGAGTTCCGCAGCGATAAGCACCAGTACAAGGATATGACGCCCGACTCGCTTAGGTACACAGGGCTATTTGAGCGCAGTTTCCTGCAGGATGATTCGGTGTTTGCAGAGCAGAGCTGGCTGAAGCTGGATAACAGGCTGCTGCTGAATGGCTATTTTGGTAAGCCTGGTAGGCAGGTGGCTTTTAGCGCGGGCATCGGCAACAGGTACGATAAGTTCAGGAGCAGGTATGTGGTAGATAGCACACTGGATGAAGTGTACAGCAACTACCTCGTAGGCGAACTGAAAAAAGAAATACTGCAGGAAGGCCAGTGGGGCTACAACATCAGAACACAGTTCTACTTTACAGGTAAGGCCGCGGGAGACTTTATCTTCCATGCATCGGCTGAAAAAAGCCTGCGCAATTTCGGACGCATAGAACTCGGCGTGCAGCAGCAGTTGCAAAGCAACTCTTACAACGACAGCATATATGCCAACCAATTTGTGCAGTACCGCTGGAATTTTACCAAGGAAAACATAGCCCAGGTATATGCCAATGTATACAGCGATAAACTGAATCTCTGGCTGGGCCTGCGCAGCTATGTAGTGAGCAACTACATTTACATGAACCAATTCCTGCGGCCAGACCAGGATGCCGGAGGAACGTTCAACCTGTCGCAGTTATCGCTGCGCAAGCTGTTCAACTTCGGGCATTTTGTAATAGACAACGAATTCGTGCTCCAATACAAGACAGGCGGCGCTCCCGTAAACGTACCACTGTATATGGATCGCTTCCAGTTTGCCTGGGAATCCTACATGTTTAAGCGGGCGCTGAAAGTAGCTGTAGGGATAGAGGCACGCCTCCACGAAGCCTATACCGGCGATAGCTATTCCCCCTTCTTCAACCGCTACTATTACCAGGATAGCTACCTGGTACACAACATACCTGAGGGGACATTCTTCTTCAACTTCAAGATCAAGCAATTCCGGGCCTCCCTCTCTCTCGACCAGCTACAGCAGCTATTCGAAAGGAACATCATCACCTCCCAAAACTATCCCGGCCAGGATTTCATGCTGAGGTTCGGCTTTAGCTGGACGCTGATAAACTAGGCAAGGGTTTGAGCTACGTGCTTCTGCTTATTCGCTGTGGGGACCAGCCTCCCGGGAGACGCCGGGGACAGGCAGCGGCGCATGGCTGTGTAAGAAATGCAGCCTGGGAGCGGTTTATGGCGACTATACTTCCATTATAGGTTCGTTATACTTCCACCATAGGTTAACTATAGGTTTACTATAGGTTAACCATACCTCCACTATAGGTTTACTATACTTCCACTATAGGTGCACTCAGTACCATTATAGCTCCACCGGGGGGCAAAACTGCCTGCGCGCGGTGTTTAGTAAAGTTACGAAAAGGGGACGGGTGGGGGAAATTGGGTTGTCCACATTTTGCCTGCCCGAGGCGGGCCGCCCGCCCTACCGTCTTTGCGAGGAACGAAGCAATCTAACCACTCGTTCTTGCTCTCGGTTTGGGTAGCTTGTGTTTATCTGCTTAGCCGCTGTGTGGTTCCTGCTAAGGCAGGAAGCGGCCGGTTTTAAACCGGTTTTCTTGTGCAGGCACGGGTGACCCTGCGGAACACCCGCGCCAGAGGGTTGTTTATTGTCGCAATAATTTTAACTATAGGCATGTTAATACTCTTTAGACATTTGGCTACTCCAAATTCTATTTTTACTTATCAGTTTTTACCTTTCTTTCCTTCTTCCCCTTTTTCCCCTTCTTCTCCTCCACAAACAACCCCGCCGTATACTTATCATACAGCTCAAAAAGATATTCTATCCGCTTTGTCTCATTCACAAAAGGCTGGGGGCGGTAGCAGAGGTCGACGGCTTTGTCGAGTTGCTGGTGGGCTTTGACGAGTGCGGGCGGCATGGTGTTGGGGTCGTAGAGGTCGGCGAGGGAGCTGTCCGGGAATTGCGCCCTTGCATCCAACACTGCCTGTGCCGCTTTCTCTACTGCTTCTTTTTGTTTGTCGCCGGGGTTCTCCGGCCAGGGGAAGTTGTTGTAGACTAGGCTGCTAGAATATCGGTAGTCACTTTTCAGTCGTCCACATGTGTATTTGACCCAAGTCATATGCATTAAGGATGTTATAACTCCAAAATGATACTTAGTGGCATTGGCAACGGTTCTAGCGAGGTCACTTGCAATGATTTCACTTGATAAAAATCCTATCGGTATGTATTTGCGATTTTCAGAAGAAACACCTGGTACAAGCAAATAGTCTGACTGAGGTTGTCGAGTTTCGCCGAAAAGCATTGGAAAGTCAGCAAGTTTCCGGGTCGCTTGTCTAGTACTATTATTCCGGTATTCTCTAACTAACGAAATTCGGTTTAAAATTCCCTTTACTGATGAATACTTGTCTGGTGAAACATCTTTTAGCCAAATACACCATCGATCTATTTTGTTGATGAATTCATAAGAGCCCAAAAATTTCTTAATGAATTTTTCTGCTGTTGGATCTTTTGATATGAGTTCTTTTTTTTCCTCATCACTTAAAATCAAGTTCCCTCCATCATTAGCCATACTTCCATATGACATTTCTGGGGCTGAGCATATTGGTTTCTTACGCAACGGTATCCAATTGTCTTTCCCTGCCACTAAATATGGATTGATGTTATCCGTCCTTATTTTTTCAGAATCAGCGGTTGTATTGTCAAAAATGAGTTTTTCGTTTACATCAAAATTTGCAAAGCCAACTATAATAACATGTACTGCGGCATTACCTCTAGCTTCGTTGTTCCATTTGAATGTTCTGTAGGCAAAGTGAATCTTTACCCCATAATTGGCAAAAAGCTCCTTCCACAAAGCACTTACTTGTTCACCTTGAGATATTGAATTTGTAGATACAAATGCCGTTTTGATTTTTGAATCGATTTTATGGTGATTCATATAGCGAGCGGCCAAAAGATACCAGGCCGAAACATAATCGAGTAGTCCCGCCCCCTCGATATCACCAAAAACCAATTCCATATCAGATTTCTGATCTGAATTTTGAAATTGCTTGCCAAGAAACGGTGGATTCCCAATAATGTAGTCATAATACACACCCTCCTCTTTTATCAAACTCTGCCAGTCTATTCTCAGCGCATTGCCATGCTCTATGGTCGCGCTCCTTCGCAAGGGCAGGCGCACATAGTATTCGCC